>DATDGY010000105.1:0-5139 GCA_036521855.1 Candidatus Angelobacter sp. | reverse complement strand
GAACTGATCGAGGCAGCGGGATCTCTCTATACCGCCGGTAAGCGGCGGGACTCTGCAGAAGCTCGCGTCCGGCGCCTCGGGCTGCCAGATCGCGGCTACTTCTGCCGTGCGTTCTTTCTTTCCTGCTTTTGGTGACCACGTGGGCTGCGGCGGAGGTCAAATTGCTTCGGCACCCCAGCTATCACAACGGCAGAGTCGCCTTCAGCTACCTGGGCGACATCTGGGTGGCCAACGAGGACGGAAGCAATCCGCAGCGTCTGACCGTCCATAAGGCGCGCGACGTTTATCCGCGCTTCTCTCCGGACGGCAAATGGATCGCCTTCTCGTCCAATCGCTACGGAAATTATGACGTCTTCCTGATTCCCGCCGAGGGCGGTTCGCCGAAGCAGCTTACGTTCAACTCGGCGGCTGACATCGTTGTTGGCTGGAGCGCGGACAGCAAAAAGGTCCTGTTCCAGTCTTCACGCGGGCTGATGTATCCGGGCATTCCCAACCTCTATGAAGTTGCCATTGACGGCGGCCTGGAACACGCTGTCTCAACCGATTGGGGTTATTGGGGCAGTTATTCACCCGATGGCAGCAAGCTGGCCTTCAATCGCCACCCCATGGTGTGGTGGCGCCAGCATTACCGCGGCAGCTACGCGGCCGACCTCTGGGTGATGGACGTCAAGGCCAGAAAGTTCACGCATCTCGCCGACGGCGATTACAAAGGCAACTACTTCTGGCCCATGTATGCCTCTGACGGCTACATTTACTTCGTCTCCGACCGCTTGCCGGATGAAACGCACATCAAGCCCGGCGGCCGCGAAGTGCTCAAGAGCGCGAACAACATCTGGAGGATCCCGGAAAATGGCGGCCACGCCACCCAGGTGACGCACCACTCGAGCGGCCGGCTGTTCTTCCCCTCAATTTCGGGCGACGGCAAGACCATCGTCTATGAACAGGACTTCGTCATCTGGAAGCTGGACACCAAGACCGGGAAGTCCGTGCCCATCAAAGTCAATATTGTCTCTGACGACAAGGAAAATGACCTCGAGACCGTCACCGTGCATAGCGAAACCGAAGGTTACGATCTTTCGCCCAGTACCAAGCGCGCGGTGGTCTCCGCGCACGGCGAGATTTTTTCCATTGCCACCGATCGCGGCGATATCCAACGCGTAACCCAGTCATTCTCCCGCGAGCGTGATCCCGCCTGGTCGCCGGACGCCAAGTGGATCGCGTTTGTCTCCGACAAGTCCGGACGTGAAGAAGTCTGGATGGCCCACGAAGACGGCACGGGCCTGAAGATGCTTTCCGATGGTGACGGCGAAAAGTCGGCCATCCAGTGGGCGCCGGACTCGAAAGCCCTGATCTACTCCGGCTCCGACCACAAGCTCTACCGCTACGATCTGGAGTCGGGCAAAGCCACGGTGGTAGCCAGCGGCGAGGCCAGCAACATCCAGGGCGCGCGTTTCTCGCCGGACGGCAAGTGGATCGCTTATTCCAAGCTGGACCATGACCTGCGGCCCCACGTTTATGTTGTCCCCGCGATCGGCGGCAGCGAAAAGCGCGTCGGCAACAACGATCTTCTCTTCAGCGAAACCCAGCCAGTGTGGACGCCGGACGGCAAGCAGCTTCTCTTCCTCGCCGGGCTGGCCCAGGCAGGCAGCGCTACTTTGCGGCGTTCCTTCGTGCAACTCTACAGCGTCGCGTTGACCAAGGAAGACAAAAACCCGACCGACCGCGGCGTGGACGATGAAGAGCAGGCCCAGGCGGCGGAGAAACTGGATCGCCAGCGTAACGCACAAGCTCGCGGCGAGGCTCCGAAGCCCGACGTCAAGATTGATTTCGACGGAATCACACGCCGCGCCCACCAGGTCACGCATTTGAGCGATAACATCACCACCGTTGCGGTGTCTCCGGACAGCCGGCTATACGCCTTCGTGGCCGTTGGCGATGAAGATGGCCGCGCCACCTCCACGCTTTATACCATTCCTGAAGATGGCACCCAGACCACCACCATTACCACCAGCGGCCGGGGAGGCGATGCCGAAGAGGGCGGAGGCGGTTTTGGCGGACGTCAAATCGGTTCACTCAAGTTCTCGAAAGACGGCCGTACGATTTTCTTCATGGAAGCCGAAGGGCTCTACGCGGTCGAGCTTGGGCCGGCTGCGGGAGGAGCGGGTGGCGCTGGGGGACGTAGCGCAGGCGCAGGTGCCGGTGCGGCCCCGGCAGCAGGGCGTTATGAGCGTCATCGCATCAACTTCACCGCCCACGTCGAGGTAGACCATCGCGAGGAGTGGAAGCAGGTCTTCAACGAGAGCTGGCGGGTGATGAAACACCGCTTCTACGATCCCGAGATGAACGGCGTCGACTGGGCCAAAGTGAAGGAAGTGTACGAGCCGCTGATGGACTACGTGGCCGACCAGGAGGAGATGCATAACGTGATCAGCCAGATGATCGGCGAGTTGAACGCCTCGCACACCGGCATCAGCGCCACGCCCACCGCGGAAGAGCGAGAACGCAGCGCCCAGACGCGTTATCCGGGATTCGAGATGGAGACGGACGCTTCCGGCTACTACAAAGTCTCGTATGTATACAAAGACGGTCCGGCTGACCACGATTACGTCAACATTAACGTGGGCGACTACGTCCTGGCCATTGACGGGCACGACCTGAAGGCCGGCGACAACTACTGGAAGTACCTGACTGCCGTTCGTGGAGAGAAACTGAACTTCACCGTGAACTCCAAACCGGAAGCGGGCGGAGCGCGGCTGGCGAAGGTGCAGCCCGTCAACGCCGGGGCCTACGCGACCCTGGAGTACGAGCGCTGGGTGGCCAAGCGCAAGGCCATGGTGGAGAAGCTCTCCAACGGCGAGATAGGCTACCTGCATATCCGCTCCATGGACGCGCCTTCGTTGCGCCGCTTCGAACGCGATCTGGTGGAGAACCACGACAAGAAAGCGCTGATCATCGACCAGCGTTTCAATCCGGGTGGCGGCATCGACCAGGAGTTGTTGGAAATCCTGAGCCAGCGCCAGTACCAGTACACCAAGCAGCGTGACTCGGTGCAGATCACGCGTCCCCAGCAGGCTTTCTTCGGTCCCATGGTGGTGATGGAGAATGAACGCTCCACCAGCGACGCTGAAGTCTTCCCCGACGGCTTCCGCACCCTTGGCCTCGGCAAGGTGGTGGGCAAAACCACCTACGGCGCAGTGATCGGCACCGGCGCCTATCGCTTGCTGGATGGCTCGAGCATCCGTACGCCGGGAACGGGTCTTTGGAACGTGAAGGGTTACAACCTGGAAAACTACGGCGTGCCGCCGGACGTGGATGTGGACAACACGCCGGAGGACTTTCTTGCCGGCCGCGATGCCCAGGTTGAAAAGGCGGTGGAAGTGCTAAGAGAAGAGATCAAGGGCAAGAAGCCTGAAGTCAAGACGGCCTCGGGCAGCAACTAACAACAGCACTCGCCTTCGACAAGGGCGGCAGCGATGCCGCCCTTGCCGATCTGGAGTGACATCGCGTGATTACAACATCTCTAACGACGTCGGCGATGTCAAGGTACTTGGGGTTTTTATTTTTCTACCTCGGGGACACACCTATCCCCTCAGCGCATACGCACTGGTTACTTCGAGAGAGTAACGATCTTGTTCCGATGATCTTGTATCCAACCGCATGGCTCGGCCCGTTTTCTTCATCCTTGTGGTGGCGTAGCCCACCAGACATCTCTTCGGTCACTTTAGATCAGGATGTGTTATGCAAACTCCCCTCCCATGGGGAGGCGGGTGGCCTATTCAGTTAACCCGGTCACTGCCGCGCAGGACCACTGTTGAAATCAGGCATCCCCGCATGGGCTCCCCCACTCTGCCGCAACTTTCCGCGGCGGCAGAACTCTTGGTAATCAATCTGGTCGCGCATCATGATCCATAGCCGAACGCCCAGTTTGCGTGCGGCCGCGATCCTGGCCTTGCCCATTCCTTTCTGGACGAGCTTGCGCCGATAGAAGCGCTTTAGCTCCGGGTCTTTCCCTACGGCATGCATCGTTGCTTCGTTCCACAGATAACGCAGCAGCGAGTTGCCTTGCTTGGTCAGTTTTCCTAACCGCTGCCGTTTCCCGCTGCTGTGCTCACAGGGGATCATGCCGATATAGCTGGCCACCTGGTTGCCCGTGACAAAACGGCTCGGGTCGCCGAGAAACACGTCGGTGGCTAAGGCCGTCACCGGACCCACGCCCGGATGCGTCAGCAGCCGGCACGCCTGTGGCCTTTGTCGGGCCTGGGCTTCGACTTGTTTGTCTAGCTCTTGGACCCGTTTCTGCAGTTGAGTGTACAAATCGAGCATCTCATCTCGTCTTTGACTGGTGTAGGGTGGCAGAGGCAAGGCCTCGAGTGCGCTCTGACCGGCTGCACTCCACAGGCCATGGCCTTTTCGCAAGGCGTGATTGAGTGCGATTGCCTGCAACGTGTGCTGCAATCGCGTTCGCATCCTCACCCACTGATGACGGTCGCGCAGTAACGTTCGCAAGTCGCGCTCTTCGGTGGAGGGTATCCAAATCTCCGGAAAGCGATCCTCGACGAGCAGCTCCATCATCAAGCGTGCATCCCGCCGATCGTGCTTTTGCTTCCGCGTTTCTTTCGCTCGGATCTTCGCCGGATGTCCCACCCGGCACTCAATCCTTAACTCTTCCAGCAGCTCCAAAAACCACTGCATCGCGCCTGTGGCCTCGATGCCCACTACCACTGGACCCTCCAGGGCCGCATAAAACGCTCGTACTGCGTTCCCTTCGTGGAAAAGTGTTTTCTCGGTATACTCGCCCGTTTCCGTGTCCATCATGGCAATGCTCTGTTGTCTTGCGTGTAGATCGCAGCCTACAATTTTCATCTCGGCCTCCTTCGTCCCGAGCCTTTTTGGGTTGGATACCGCAAAGTCTACTCGGTCCGTTGCGAGGCCGACGTCGTTATGACATCAGTTACGCTGCCCGTGGGCTTGGCGCAAGGCAAGTCAGCGAGCCATTTTCTCATGAACTGCAAGCTGCTCGCGGGTTATGCGTAGAAGCTTCGAGACATTTACTGCCTCATCTCTTTCGACACGCTTGGAAATCATAGTGAGCGCGTTAACCTGAAGAGTCGTATCTTTGAAGCGCAGCGTCGGATCGGT
>DATDGY010000104.1:0-12898 GCA_036521855.1 Candidatus Angelobacter sp. | reverse complement strand
GCCTCGGCCGGCGTCCGGCAGCAGCTCGCCGATGCCGACGAGCAGGGAGATAGCGGTGAAGACATGCATGGCGAAGGCAATGCCCGGCCGCGCCGAGTGCGCGCAGGCTTCCAGCAACAGGGGTAGGAATAAGCTGGCAAGGGGGCCTCCTAAAACGAGAACGCCGAGCCGCCGCCGCAGATGGTCCAGCGTGCCTGGCTCCAGCGAAAGAATGCCCAGGCGCAGTGCATCGCAGGAGTGGAGCCTGCGCACGGAATCGAACTTGCCATCCGGGCGAACACGCCATTGGACCGGCCTCAGCCGGAAGCCGGTCAGCCGGGCGGCAAGGAGGTGACCTGCTTCATGCGCAGCCAGGCTGAGAAACAGCGCGCCACCCGGAACAATCAGGCAAGTGAGCAAACCAGCCGGCCATCCGCCCGTGGATGCGGCTAGCCATTCCGCGCCGCGACGAAGCTCCGGTAGCGCGATCAGGGTAATGATGACCGCGCCGCTTAGAAAGAAGTATTCGCCCGCGCTCAACCGGGCGGGCTTTCGCGTCGGCAAGGGACGCAAGACGTCCAGGAGGGGCGTGGATGTCGGCGAGTACCTCGCCATCTGCGTTGTGTCGGACGCAAGTTCCATGTGGGGAGATTCTGCCCGTCCTTGATCATAAGTTCATATCCACCCTGAGACATGAGGACGGAGGTGTGCTGGCCTTTGGTAACGCGTTCCGCTCTTGAGGCTGTCGTCTCGACCGAGCCCAAGGGAGCGCAGCGACTCCGGGCGAGTGGAGAGACCCCGAGGATGCGTCATTCGTACCATGCTGATACGAGGTGTTCTACCGGCTGCTTGCGCTACTTCTTCCGGCTGACGGCAGGCGAAGAGAAAGACGACATCGCTCCAAGAGATGAACCGCCGTGGCGCAGTTTGAGGATGATTGGGGCCTGGAAATGCAGTTCCGGCGACAGCCCCTCGGTAGGACTCCCTGGAACAGCATGGTAGCGCAAGCATCCTCGGGGTCTCTCGACCCCACCCCACCACGCGAAAAGCGCGCGTGTTGGGGACCCGGCACGCGCCCTCGGTCGTACGCTTCGCGAACTTCCTCGGGCTTGGTCGAGACGACAGGCCCTAGCTAAGGTAGCCCACTACCTTGACAGCCATGGAACGTCGTGTATGGTAGTCCCTGACTGGAGCGAACTATGAGTGTGAGCATTGTGGGGATTGTGATCGGTCTTGTCGCATGGTTTCTGGTGCGCTGTCTCCTGGCCGGCTTCTACACGGTGAACCAGAACGAGCGCGCGGTGAAAACCAACTTCGGGCGCGCCGAGCGTATTCCCGGAGCCACGACAACCAACGACCCGATTTCCGCCTCGCTGGATGCGGACGAAAAACAGCGATACGCCTATCCCCAGGTGAGGGTCATCATGCCCGGCGGTCCTTACTTCAAACTGCCATGGCAGAAGATTTACAAGGTTTCGATCGCCACCCAGACCGTCAACATGGCTTTCGATCCCGATTCTCCTAGCGCCAATCAGAGCGGCACCACCGTGGAGGCCGTGACCAAGGACCAGTTGAATACCGGGCTCACCGGGCAGATTCGTTACCGCATTTCGGAACGGAACTTGTACGCCTATCTCTTTGGCGTGAAGAATCCGATCGCTCACGTGATGGGCTACTTTGTCTCCGTGCTGCGCGAGCGCATTGCCACTTTTGAAGCGCCTCCCGATCCCAACGCCGGACCAGTGGCCAGCGGCAGCGGCATCTCCATCAACGATCTGCGCAAGAACCTGCGCGATCTCAACGAACACATGGACCGCGAATGCGCTTCTTCCGAAGCGCGTTACGGCATCGTGCTGGATGCGTCGCTGATCACGGGAATCGATCCACCGCAGGAAGTGGAGTCGGCGCTGGCGGCCATCAACACCGCGCACAACATGGTCTCCTCCGACGTCAGCCTGGCCCAGGCCTCCGCCGATCAGCGGATCGAGCAATCGAAACGCGCGGCCGAGATCGAAACCCTGAAGGCACAGGCTGAGGTCCAGCCGCTCACCGCCCTGGCCAGTCAGCTTGCCGACCTGAAGAAGGCCGGTGACGGAGCCTTGCGCGCCTACGTGCGCAACGTCCGGCTCGGGTTGTTTAGCCAGGCGCAACAGGTGGTCTTGGAGACCAAACGATGATTCTCCTTAACGCCCTAATCGCATTCGCCGCCAGTTTCCTCCTGATGCCGCTGCTCTTCGCGCTGCTGCGCATGTTTGGGCTTTATACAGTTGTCGACGAGGGCCGATGCTATGTGTACGTCCTGTTCGGCAAAGTTGTGGCTGTCATCAATGAACCGGGCCTGCATATCCTTCTCTTCAAGCTGGGGCTGAAGGCGCCCATTGTGCGCTGGCTGGGACGCCTCTACGTCCTGGACATGCGCATTGATCAGCAGTATCTGCGCAGCCAGCCGGTGAACTCGGAAGAAGGCGCGCCCATGGGCATCGGCATCTGGTATGAGATGTTCGTCAGCGATCCCGTGGCTTTTCTCTTCAAGAACGCCGATCCACGCGGCTCGCTGGCGGCCAACGTGAGCAACTCCACCGTGCGCTGTCTGAGCAACATGAAGCTGGCGGACATGCTGCAGAACCGCCACGCCATGAGCCAGACCGTCCGCGCCGAAGTCTCGCCGCAATCCCATGAGTGGGGCTACAAGCTGGGCTCGGTGTACATCCGCAAAGTGCACTTTCGTGACACGCAGATGATCGAGCAGATTCAAGAGAAGGTCGTCAACCGGCTGCGCCAGGTAACGTCGTCGATCAAGCAGGACGGCGCCAACCAGGTGAGCATCATCACCAGCACTGCCGAGCGTCAGGCCGCGGTCGAGTTCGCCAAGGCCGCGGCCATGCGCCCGCGCATCGTCGGCGAGGCGCTGAACCAGGTGGCTGCCGATCCCGACGTGGAAGCCGCCATGTTCGAAATCCTCGAGATCCAGAAGATCGTGGACAGCAGGGCCCGCATCACCCTCATCCCGGAGCACGGAGGAATTTTGCCGGAGCTTCTGGCATCATCGTCGCGGGCGACGGAGCCTTCAGCCCCGCCGCTACCGCCGCTGCAAAAGGGAGCCGGGGCAAGCTAGCGCGGTTCCACAACTGGTGCAGCCCGTTGCGTTCTGTGCACCAGAGCTAAAGCCCAGAAAAAAAAAACCCCTTTCGCGGCCCTAAAGGGCCGCTCTTCCACCGGCTTTTCCCGGCCCTAAAGGGCCGCTCTTCCACCGGTGATTGGGACATAGCAACTCTGGGCGCTCTACTGGAACCGCTCTAGCGGGCGTTGCCGGCTGCTGCTCCTTGCCCCTTTCGGTGGGCGTCGAAGAAATCGAAGATGGCTGCCATGTTGGAGCCGGCGACACTCACATGGGAGCCGCCGGGCACCTCGATGTACTTCACATCCACGCCCAGCTTTTTCATCTCCGCCACCATGACGCGCGAGCCGTTGACGGGCACAACGTCATCGGCGTCTCCGTGTACCACAATCTCCGGGATGGCCTTCATTTTTTCTACGGTCGCCGGGGAGCCATAGCCGGAAATCGGAGCCAGAGCCGCCCACATTTCCGGATACTTTGCGCCAAGCGCCCACGTGCCGATGCCGCCCATGGAATGGCCGACCAGGTAAATGCGGCTGTCATCAATCTTGTATTGCTGACGCACAAGCTTGATCACTTCCATGACATCCTGTTCGCTGAGCTGCCCGCGCCGGCCGCTCAAAAAGGCGCCATAACCGCCGTCTACGCGGTAGCCCAGCGGCGCGACGACGATAAAGCCGTGCTGGTCCGCCAGCGGGGGAATCCTGTAGAACGGGCTCAGCATTGAGCTTTCGTTCGCGCCCAGCCCGTGCAGCGCCACCACCAGCGGAAACGCGCGGGCTGGAGTGTAGCCGGCAGGCAAGTAGAGGTTATAGGGCATGATCTCGCCGGCAGCTGCAAAGAAATAATGCCGCTTGATTTCGCCGGTGCGCCCGGCAAAAGGATCCTTGCCTCCCTTGGCTGCGGCCAGAAGCTGCTCCGTGCCCGCGAGTTCCTTGCCAAGATCAAACGAACCCATCTCCACGCGGCCCAGGTTGATGTTGCGAACGTGCTCGACGGGATAGAGTGCATCCGCCCGCAAAGTTTCCGGCAGATGGGCAGCCTCGGCTTCTATCCGCGCCAAAGTATCATCGAGCCCCTTGGCAAGCACTACGCGCAGAGCGGCAAAGCCCAGCGAGCGGTCGCCGTCCAGGACCTCGGCTTGAATGAGGTAAGGGCCATCGGCTATGCCGCTGAGCTTCACCTCAGCCAGAAACGGCGCTTCGCGGAGATCACGGCTTACGTCATCGAACTTGCCCACCTCCTTGATCACATCACATCCCTGCAGCGGGACGCCCAGTCCCTCGATTCCGGTCTGGATGCGCGGCTTGCACACCGAGAATCGCGTCGAGAGGGGACCCTCCAGTTGCAACGACGGGCTGTAGATCTGCTCCAAGCGAACCGTCGCCGGCTTCGCCGAATCCATGAACAGATGATCCGAGCGCAGCACGAGAGAGCCGCTGAAATCGAGCGCATCCGTCCAGTCTTTCCCGGCGAGTAGAGTCAGGCCCTTGGCGAGCAGCCGGCGGACCTCCGCGGTCTTGCCCAGGCGCGCGGCATCGGCAAGGTCCTTGTCCACCGCGTCGATTTTTTGCTTGAGCTCACCCTGCGGATTGACCCGGCGTTTGGTTACCGTGTAGTTGAGCCGCGTCAGCGCCAGGTTCGGAAGCGACTGCGCCAGGGCGAGAGTTGGAAACAAAGCCAGAAGAGTAAACGTCGCGATGGCGCGGCGAATCTGCCGGATCGTAGGTCCCGGCTGCCGGAGAGCGGTGCTGTTATGTTTCAAGGGCGTATCCTTGCGATGATTTTTGGCGCATCAATACTACTACTCCGTCCTGTTGCGACAGCCAAGAGTCTTTTCGATAGTGTCTCAGTTTGACAAATAGCATGGGTAGGAGGCGATCCTTTGCTAGGATGGCAGGCGCTCAAATCAGGAGCCAATGCCATGACCGATCAAGCCAGACAGACTGCCCCGCGCCCCATTTTCAGCTCAGTCTCCGCACAACTGTTCGTCGCAGACATCAAAGCGTCTTGTGATTTCTTTACCAGTAAGCTCGGCTTCGCAGCTGACTTTGTTTATGGCGATCCACCGTTCTACGGGCAGGTCACTCGGGACAACGCGCGGCTTGCATTGCGGCAAGTCAACGAACCTGTGTTCGCTGGCGATATCCGGGAGCGCGAACATCTGCTCTCCGCTTCGATCGCCCTAGACACCGCAGACGAAACCAAACAACTCTTTCTGAGTTATCAGGCCGCAGGAGTGGCCTTTCATCAGACACTTAGAAACGAGCCATGGGGCGCCAGAAGCTTCATCATCCTGGATCTCGACGGAAATCTTATCCTCTTTGCCGGCCCCGCCGATTGAAGCGGGGCCGACTGTGCAGTAGGCCGGTAGTGAGTAGGAAGTGGTATTTCAAACTGAGACACTACCGTCTTTTCGACAGCGGGTCAATTTCCGTGCAGTCCGTGATTCGGAAGCCATGCGGTGATGGAGGCGTCAATCCACCAGGATCGCGTCCCGAAGCCGACTTGTAGATACTAATTGTTCCGGCATGACCTCCGGGCTATGCCTTGCACATCTTGAAGGAATGAAAAAGGCTGCATGGTTATTTTTCTGTCTGTCCGGCTTTGGTAATGTCGGTTAACTGAGTCGATTCCCGCCGCAACAAGAGGAAAAGTCACTCCTAGACAGCCGTACACTCGGCTCAGCTAGGCGGCTAGGCAGCGACTGGTTATGAATAAGCTGTGGGGATTGTGATGAAGCCTTTAATCTTTGCTCTCTGTGTTGTGTTTGCTTCTGGCGGTCTGAGTGCGCAGACATCTGCATGGCAGCCATCGCCGGGACATACACAAGTGCCGATATGGCCCGGGGCGGTGCCTGATGCGCCGCCGGCAACACGACCGGAGACCTCTACGACGAGAGAGCAGGACCACCTGGTTGCCGGTAAGCCGTGGACGTACGTGGAACGAGTCTCCCGGCCGACGATGACGGTCTACTCGCCAGCGGGCAAGAATACGGGGGCTGCGGTGGTAGTGTTTCCCGGCGGCGGGTATTGGATTCTGGCAATCGATCTCGAAGGCACGGAGGTGTGTGACTGGCTAACGGCGAAGGGGATCACTTGTGTTCTGTTGAAGTACCGCGTGCCGGGCAACGGACTAGAGCCGAGATCAGGGCCGTATCCGAAATCACCGATGGCCTTGGAAGATGCGCAGAGGACGGTCGGGCTGGTCCGCTTCCATGCCGCGGAGTGGCATATCGATCCGCACAAGATTGGAGTGCTTGGGTTTTCGGCAGGCGGGCATCTGGTGGCAGCGATGAGCACGCATTTTAAGCGGCGTTTGTACGCGACTGTCGATGCGGCCGACAAAGAAAGCTGCCGCCCGGATTTTGCGGTGGCTCTTTATCCGGGACATATGCTCGAGAATACCTCTGAAGATTTTGGGTTGAATCCGGCTATTCCTGTCAGTAGCCAGACGCCGCCTACGTTTTTGCTGCAGGCGGAGGACGACCCCGTGGACACTATGCTGCACTGAAGAAGGCCGGGGTTCCCGTGGAGATGCATTTGTATGCGCAGGGCGGACATGCGTTTGGGCTGCGGCGCACGAAGTTTCCGGTGACGGCATGGCCTCAGTTGGTGGAGACGTGGCTGGGGACGATCGGGATGATTTCCGAGTAGGTGCTCTGGGATTGCATCATAGTGAGGGTCGTGAGGGCCGGCCATTTGTTATGGTGAGGATTGGCCATGTTGTCAGAACCGCCTTCTCTACACAATCGTCGAATTGAGAGGCCCTTCAGAGTCTGCGATGCTTCCGATCTGCCGATTCGCCCTATAACCTCGCTTTCCGTTTGCCTGCGACATCATTTACGAATCCTGAGCGTTTACACACGCAGCGGCTTGCCCGCGAAGATTCCTGTTGCTTTCCCAAAGGAAGTATGACATAGTCCTGTTGGAAACCCAAAGGACGGTGCTATGAAACAAAAGACCGACGTCCTGCAAGGCACTTTGGCGTTGATGGTGCTCAAGACTCTCCATGTCCTGGGACCGCTGCACGGCTATGGAATCGCGCGCCGCATCGAGCAGATCAGCGGCGATCTGCTGGCCGTGAATCAAGGGACTCTATATCCCGTGCTGTTGAAGCTCGAGCAAGAAGGCGCGATCGCATCCGAGTGGGGGGCCTCAGAGAATAATCGCCGGGCGCGCTTTTATCGGCTGACACGCGAAGGACGCAAGCAGCTGCAGGTCGAAACCCAGGATTGGCAGCAAACGCAAACGATCATCGGCCGGTTCTTCGCGGCCAAAGCGGAGGATTTGTCATGAGACCTCTGAGACGGTTCTTCACCCGCATGGTCAACTCGGCGACAAGGCGGGCGCATGACGAACGACTAAGGGAAGAGATTGAGGAACATATCGCTCTACAAACCGCAGAAAATCTTCGCGCCGGGCTATCACCCGCTGAGGCACGACGTCAGGCCGTCCTGAAGTTTGGCGCTGTGGAGGCGATCAGAGAGGACTACCGTGCCGAGCGAGGAATGCAGTTCATCTTCCTGCAGGACGTGCGTTACAGCCTGCGCCTGCTGCGCAAGTCACCCGGATTCACAATCGCAGCGGTTTTGACGCTGGCACTGGGGATTGGCGCTAACGCGGTGGTCTTTAGTGTGATGAACCGGTTGATCCTGCACCCGCTGGACGTGCCTGAGGCGGAGAGCCTCTACGGAATCCAGCATGCAAACGAGGCCTCCTCGTGGGAGTCTTATCCCGACTATCTCGACCTGCGCGATCGCAACCGCAGCTTTGACGGTCTGGTAGCTTATAGTGGCGCTCAGGTAGGGCTGGACACAGGCAAAGATCCATCGCGCGCCTGGATTGTGGAAGCGAGTGGGAATTACTTCGACGCGTTGAAGATTCAGCCGTATCTCGGCCGCTTTTTTCACTCTTCTGACGAGCATGGCCCCAACAGCGCTCCGTATATCGTGCTCAGCTACGCTTACTGGCACACCCAATTCCTGGATGATCGCGGCGTAGTGGGCCGTGTGGTCCAGGTGAACGAGCATCCGTTTACCATCATCGGTATCGCCCCGCCTGAGTTCCACGGCACCCTGATGTTTTTCAATCCCGAGTTCTTTGTGCCGATCGTGAACCAGGAGCAGGTGGAGGGAACAAATAACCTGAACACGCGCAGGACACAATCGGTTTTTATGACGCTGGGACACCTGAAGGCAGGGGTCACTCAGGCGCACGCTATCGCCGATCTGAATTCGGTTGGGACCTGGCTGGCAAACACCTATCCTAAAGATGCCGGCCAAAGAAGCTTTACCCTGGCGCGTCCCAGTCTTTATGGCGACTATCTTGGCCGTCCCGTCCGGGCATTCATGACGGGATTAATGCTGCTGGCGGGATTGATCCTGCTGGCCGCCTGCGCCAACCTGGGCAGTCTGTTTGCCGCGCGCGCCGCGGACCGCTCTCGTGAAATTGCTCTGCGACTCGCCCTGGGCTCGAGCCGCCAACGCATCCTGCGCGGACTATTTACCGAAGCCCTGCTGCTTTCCCTGATCGGAGGCGCGGTCGGACTATGGGGCAGCATCGTGCTGTTGCGCGTGCTGAGCGCGTGGCAACCATTTCGCAGATATCCCATCCACGTGGCTGTGACGCCGGACGCAAATGTTTATGGAGTAGCTTTGCTGTTGACTCTAGCTAGTGGATTCCTCTTTGGCGCGGTCCCGGTGCGGCAGATACTCCGCACCAATCCGTATGAGGTCGTCAAGGCGGGATCAACCGGCAGGGTAGGACGGAGAATCACTGCCAGAGACCTGTTGCTTACGGCGCAAATTGCGATCTGCGCCGTATTGGTCACCTCTTCGATGGTTGCCGTGCGGGGACTGGCGCGCTCCCTGCGCGGCGATTTCGGTTTTGAACCGCGGAACGCAATGCTGGCGGATACGGATCTGGCCATGGCCGGTTACAGCGGCGACAGGGCGCCGGCAATGCAAAAGCGTATGATTGACGTTCTGCAGGCGATTCCCGGCGTAGAGTCTGTGGGATTGGCCAATTCCCTACCGTTAGGAGAAGGGGGGAACAGCTCGCGGGTCTTTACCGACAAAACCACAGACCTGCGGCCGGCCAATGCCGTTGCCAACGTCAGCGTGTACAGCATATCTCCGGAATACTTCCGTGCGGCGGGCACCTCCTTGCTGGCGGGAAGGACCTTCACATGGCATGACGATAAAAATACGCCGCCCGTGGCTGTGATCAACCGCGAGTTTGCGCGCCAGATCTTTGGCTCCGTGGACGGCGCCATGGGCGGATACTACAAAATCCCGGATGGAAAGCGCATACAGGTGGTGGGCGTTACAGAACAGGGAAAATATGACAGCCTCACTGAGGACCCGGAGCCGGCGATGTTTTTCCCGATTCTGCAATCGCCGGCGACCCAGACATATCTGGTAGTGCGCTCGGACCGCGATCCGCAGCAACTGGGAGCAGCCATAAGGAGCACGCTGCGGCAACTGGATGCGGGGCTGCCTGTTTACATCCAAACCATGTACCAAGAACTGGACGGAAATTTCTTTGGCCCGCGTATGGCGACGATTGCGCTGGGTGTGATGGGCGTGATGGGCGCGATGCTGGCCGTAACCGGCATCTTCGGAATGGCTGCGTACTCGGTCGGCAAGCGGCTGCGGGAACTGGGAATTCGCATGGCCCTGGGCGCGCAGCGTAAGGAAGTGTTGCAGGCTGCATTGGGACGGCCTGTCAAATTGCTGGTTTTTGGTTCAGCAGCAGGATTGCTCCTCGGAATTTTCGCGAGCCGCGTGCTGGCTTTCGTCGTGTATCAGGCGACTCCCCGCGATCCGCTGGTACTGACTGGTGTTGTTCTGGCTATGTCGTTGCTGGGGCTGCTGGCTACATGGATTCCGGCGCGGCGCGCGCTCTCGGTTGATCCTTTGATACTGCTGCGCGAGGAGTGAATCGGGTTAGTTGAACACCCGGCTAGATCGTCGAGTTAGAGCCCTAACTCCTGATAAATCGGGTACTCGTCAAAAGTGGCTTTGCTAGACGCTATCTACTCGTTGCGCAGCGCCACCACGGGGTCCACGCGGGCCGCGCGCCACGCCGGAATCGCCGCTGCCAGCACCACGATGGGCGTCACCGCCAACAGCACCCAAGCGTAGGTGATCGCGTCGGTGGCTTTCAAGCCGAACAGCATGCTATTCATCACTCGGGCGGCGGAAAAAGCGAGCGCCAGGCCAACAGCCACACCCAGCACCGCCATCTGCGCCGCGCGCCGCAGCACCAGCACAAGCACGTTGCGCGGCGAAGCGCCCAGTGCCATGCGCACGCCGAACTCCGGTATCCGCTGCGTGGTGACGTAGCTCATCACGCCATACATGCCCGCTATTGCAAGCAGAAGCGCCAGGCCGGCAAACAGCCCGGCCAGCATCGCGCGCAGCCGTGGCGTGGCGATGGAGTCCGACACCAGTGCTTCCACGGTGGTGAACTTGGTGGCGATCTCGGGATTGAGGGAGTGCATCTTGCCGCGTAGCGGGTCAATCAGCGAGGTGGGCGAAACCGCGCTGCGCACCACCACCTCGATCTCGTTGGCTAAAAACGGATGCTGTAGCAGTGGCGCATACAGCCCCGGTCCGGGTGAGTCCGCGGGTGAATCTTGCCGCACGTCGGCCACCACGCCGACCACCGTCATCCACGCTGGCGAATCATAGCCCCACATGATGGTATGGCCGATCGGGTCCTTCCCTGGGAAACTCTGCCGCGCCAGCGATTCGCTGATGATGACGACAAAGGGATGGTCGTAGCTGTCGCCCGAATTGAAGTCGCGTCCGGAGAGCAGCGGAATGGCCATGGTCGAGAAGTATCCCGGCCCTGACAACGTGAAATTCGCATGCGCAGGATTGTTCATGTGGCGTCGGAAGTCCTGGCCATCCACCGCGTAGCCGCCGTTGGAGCCGTACTGACCCATCGGCACGCCCATCGCGACAGCCGCGGAGGTCACGCCGGGCATCTGCTTGATCTGGTCCACGGCATTGTCGAAGAGTCGTGCCGCCTGAAGATAATCGTTCAGCGTGTGTGCCGGATCGTGCGCATACATTACCAGCATGCCCTGCGTCCGGTAGCCGAGCTCCACGCTGTTGAGCGCCAGAAAGGTGCGGAAGAGCAGGCCCGCGCCGATGGCCAGCGCGAACGAGAGCGCCACTTGCGCCACCACTAGCGCGCTGCGTAAGCGGCCGGACGGCCCAGCGAGACCGCGTCCTGACTGCTTCAGCGCGTGGCTCAAATCCACCTTCGCTGACTGCCACGCAGGACTCAGGCCGAACAGGAAGCTCGAGAGCAGTGACACGCCGATGGCAAAGGCAAAGACCATCCAATTGACCTGGATGTCGGCGAGCCGCGGTAATCCAATCTGCTGCGCGGTGGCATGGGTCAGCACCCGCGTTCCCGCGAATGCCAGCAGCAATCCCAGTGCGCCGCCGGCGAGGGCAATGACGCCGCTCTCCACCAGCAGTTGGCGCGCGATGGCTATGCGGGTTGCACCCAGAGCGGAGCGCACCGCCATCTCGCGCTCACGGGCGGTGGCGCGCGCCAGCAGCAAGTTGGCCACGTTGGCGCAGGCAATCATAAGCACCAGCGAGACCGCGCCCATCAGGAAATAGAGCGTCGCTCGTACCGGTCCAACCAGCTGCTCCTGCAACGGCACGGCCAGAAATGACTTGTCCTTGTTGTCATCGGGGAAGGTCTTTTGCAGGCGCGCAGCAATGGTTTGTAGTTGCGTGTTGGCTGCCTCGAGCGATGTGCCTTGCCTCAGGAGTGCCACCGACCTGTAGTTGTATGAGCTACGGCTTACTCCCCAGGGTTTTTCCGGCTGCGGCGAGGCCGCCAGCCATACCTGCGCCCCGCTGGGGAAGCGGAAGCTCGCCGGCATCACGCCGACGATCGCGTAGGCAACGCTTTCCATATGGATCGTCTGGCCAAGCGCCGCCGCGCCCGAGCCGAAGTTGCGTTCAGCAAACGGCAGGCTGACTATGGCGGCACGCTTTGCGTCGCTAATCTCGAACCCGCGCCCGAATGTCGGCGCCACGCCAAAGACCGAGAAGAAATTGGGCGTGACGAAGTACGTTCCAACGAACTCGGCATGATCCGTCATCTGGACGCCCACCTCGCCGCCCCAGTAGTAGTTCGTCAGCTCCAGCGCCGATGCACCAGATTGGATGTCCGCGAAGTCGGGCCCGGTCAGGCGCGGAAACGAACGCCCTTTGCGCACATCGGAGGTTTTCAACTGGACCAGGCGGGAAGCGTTGGGATAATCCAGCGGCCGCAGCAGTACGCCGTTTACGACGCTGAACATCGCCGTGTTGGCGCCAATGCCCAGGGCGAGCGTCAGCATAGCGATAGCAGCGAACGAAGGGTTGTGCTTCAGGGTGCGCAGTGCGTAGCGGAGTTCGTGGAACATTGCGTGCTCCTGACGAGGAATATAGACGTTCAGCGAGGTAAATTGAAAGCCCGATGGTGGATGGTTGATGGGCTATAAGGAAGTTATTGCGAATAGAATGTCAATGCCAATGGCAAAGTGACTGGTCATGTGTAAGCTGTGGAGGATTTGTGATGAAGCCTTTGATCTTTGCTCTCTGTGTTGTCTCGGCGTTTGGAGGTGTGAGCGCGCAGACGCCTGTGTGGCAACCATCGCCGGGACATACGCAAGTGCCGATATGGCCGGGGACGGCGCCTGATCCCCAGCCTGTCGCGGGGCCGGAGGTCGCTAAGACGACGGGGAAGGAGTTCCTGGTTGCCGGCAGGCCGGCGGTAGGGGTGA
>DATDGY010000103.1:0-24366 GCA_036521855.1 Candidatus Angelobacter sp. | reverse complement strand
CGTCGTGGCTGGCAAGAAGCTGTTCGCGAACGGACTCTACCATCCGGAAGAACCTCCTGCATGTTCTTCACGAAACGTTAACATACCGTCCGGTCTGGTTCAACAACAAATCTCAGGCTGCCTGAGAAAAGAGAGTCTTAGGATCCCGCGCTCAGAAAGCAACATAAATGGTGCAGAACAATCGGTGCGAACGCCAGAGCTAGAGGGAGGCCGCGACGCCTCGCACCAGGGGCATCTTGTAGTGAAGCGTCAGCGTGGGCACACCAGCAAGCCTGATATTGTGCTCCGTTCGCAAAGTTCCATCCGGCGCTTTATACACGTGAAAATTCTCGTGCAACCCGGGGAGATAGCGCACCGACCATCGGCTCGGTCCGGTAGACACGATGCGGTAAAAACCCGGATCGCCGAACGTCCTGCCTTCGGCGATGAGTTTGAACGGGCCGTCCGCTTGCGCCTCCGGCCGGAGAATCACCACCGCGCTTCCGAGGCGGACGGGAAACGTGACTCTTACGCATGGCCGGCCGTAATTGGGCGGGACAGTGGCGGAGTAAAGCCCCGCATAGATGATGGCGTTGCTGGCGAGCAGAGTGCGCCGCCAGCCGGTGTACACGCGCTGGCCTGTGCTCTTGTCTACCAACTCGATAATCTCATTGCCCATGCCGGCGGAAAGTTCCAATGGCGAGAGCGGAAAAACGAGTTGATCCATGCGGCGGCTGACCAGAGTCACCAGGCCCCAAAGGAAGGGGCGCGCCAGGGTCCCGACCTGGCTCCAGGCATCGAGGTCATAAGCGGCGGTCCGTTCGTAGAAGTTGCGGATCTGTGGATCGACCTTGGCGCTGTCAAAACGGTCGCTGCGGAGATCGTCAAAGCTAGCAAGCAGCCCTGCGGATGCAGAAGAGCGTTGTTCCAGGCCCTCGGCTGCGGCGATATCGTTGTACATCTCGGTGCCGACTGCCTTCGGCGAGCCCACAGGACACTTCAACCAGGGATGATCCGCCGGATCGATGCTTCGGCCCAGCATGCGGACCCAAGCGTTGATCGCTTTTTCCGTGGCGACGCCCAGCAGGCTATGGAGGCTCATTGGCAAAGTTAATGGCCAGCCGCATTCACATCACGAGTGGCAACGTTGTGATAGCAGAGAAGGCAGTGCCGCTCAAGGTAACTTCAGTGTCTCTCAGGTTGTCAGGATGGTTCGGGGGAAACTCGGGCGGACGTTGGGAAGGAAAACCTCAAGATCAAGGCGTCTTCTTGCGGATCCTGATAATAGGCTTTGCGCCGTCCGGCCTCCACGAACGCCCATTTTTCGTAGAGTTTGCGAGCGGCCTGATTAGACTCGCGAACTTCGAGGAAGATCTCGCTCCCACCGCGGGCGCGAACCAGGTTCAAGAACTCGCCCAGCAGGTGCGAGCCCAAACCGCGTCGCCGAGCGGGTCCGCTGATGGCGACGTTTTCAATTTCCCATTCGCCCGCAACG
This sequence comes from Candidatus Angelobacter sp., assembly GCA_036521855.1. GTDB lineage: Bacteria > Acidobacteriota > Terriglobia > Terriglobales > Acidobacteriaceae > Angelobacter. Next base: position 22,892 of record DATDGY010000103.1, on the reverse strand, counting down.
GCGCGGCCAACGATGAAACCCATCACTTGGCCGTCTTGTTCAACCACCAGCAGCGCGCGGGCGTTTGTACGAGCTTGAGCGTTCGTGATCTCCCGCGTAAAGAGCCTTTCATACTCTTCCCGCCGCCATTGCGCAGCGGTCGCCGAGCGGCGGGCAATCTCGGTGAGACGGTTCAGATCGGAGGCAACGCCAGGGCGCACGCGGACCATGTCAACGCTTGTCCTTGTCCGCGGAGAATATCTCCGCATTGGAGCGCCGCATATAGGTCGCGTCGAGAGCTTCCACGGAGACGGTTTCTCCGTTCAGCAACTTCCTTAGCCCCAGGCGGGCGATCATCTCGCTGCCCGGACGTTCAGCAACTTGGATTTGCACGCTGCTGCGCTCAGCCGCGGCCAGCAGGGCAAGAGGATGGTCGCTGGTGATCGCGCCCTGGAGATTTCCGTCGTCGAGATGCTGCAGGAACGCAGACTGTGAGAGCAGGGCTTCGTTAATTCTTGTAGCTTCGCCCGCCGCGGAAACCCGGTACAGGCCAAAGAATACTTCTGACCGGCCGGCATCCAATGCGGCCGCTACTGTTCCGGGTCCGCTGGAGAGACTTGCCAGCGCCTCTAGAAGAGAGGCCGTCGCAATCGGCGCGCCCAGCGCCTCGGCCAGACCCTTCACCGCGCTCAAGCCCACACGCAGACCGGTAAACGATCCTGGACCTGACGCCGCCGCGAAGCCGCCGATGTCCCTGGCTGCAAAACCGCGCTTCTCCAGCAGGGCAGCGATGGCCGGCACCAACTGCGCGGAGAAAGTGCCGCCCGCGATGGGCGCAGACTCGACCACGCGAAAGGACTGGCGGTCGCCTTGGGCGAGAGTGATACCGCCGGACTTGCCGGATGTGTCGATCCCCAAGATCAGCATGAGCGAATTGCCAAGATTGCCAGGATTGCCACCATTGCCAATTGAAGATCCCGCGACCAGCAATCATCAATCTTGGCAATCATGGCAATCATGGCAATTCTGGCAATCCTCAGACTCCTTCCGGCTGGTCCTGGCACAATTCCAGCAACACGCCTCCGGCGCTCGAAGGATGGACGAACACGTACAGATGACCGCCGGCGCCGATCTTGATTTCTTCGGAAATAAAGCGCGTGCCTGTGGCCTTCAGCGTTTCTACCGCGTGGGCGAGATCGGGGACGTAGATAGCCACGTGATGCAGGCCTTCGCCGCGTTTCTCCAGGTACTTGGCGATCACCGAGTCGGGTCCCGTAGGCTCCAACAGTTCGATCCGGCTCTCGCCCACTGGAATCATGGCCACCTTGACCTTCTCATGCGCCACGACCTCCTCGCTTACCACGCTGAGGCCGAGCTGTTCGTAGAGTTTGCGCGCCTGCGCCAACGACTTCACGGCGATTCCGAGATGATCGATCATGTGGGTCATAAGAGAGCTCCTAGCTGCTGGCTGCTAGCTGCTCGTACTGGTTTTCTTGTTCTTGGCTCCGGCTTCTCGGGCCTTCGTTCTTGGCCGGCTACCAACGATCTTCAATTTACCCAATTACCAAATTACCCACTTACCAAATTTATCCAATCACAACTCGCAACTCACAAATCCCTTTACGATTTGCTCCACCAGCGAATACGGATCGCGGCGATGTTCGGCCACTTCCGCGGCCAGGCGGACGATCTCTTCTTCCGGGAGGCGCTCGCGAAGCAGGCGTTCCAGCAGACTCTCGCGCAACATCTCAATCAGGCGCTCGCGCCAGTTCCCGGCTTTCTTTCTCAACAGGCGGTCTTGCTGCCCGAGGAAGCGATCGTAGTCGGCGATGGCGGTGGCCAATTCGGGCACGCCTTTGCCTTCCACGGCCACGGTTTTCACGATGGGCGGCGTCCATTTGTCGCCGCGGACGGCCAGCGACTGCATGCCGCGGATTTCTCGCTCTACACGGTCGGCGCCCTCGCGGTCGCTCTTGTTGATCACGAAGATGTCGGCGATCTCCATGATGCCGGCCTTGATGGTCTGGACGTCATCGCCCATGCCCGGAACAAGAATCACTACGGTGATATCGGCGAGACGCACGATATCGACTTCATCCTGGCCCACGCCGACTGTCTCAATCAGCACCAGGTCTTTGCCGCTGGCGTCGAGCACGGTGGCCACGTCGGTGGTGGCTCTGGCCAATCCGCCCAGAAAACCGCGCGTGGCCATGCTGCGAATATAGATGCCGGGATCAGCATGATGGGCCTGCATGCGGATGCGGTCGCCAAGAATGGCACCGCCGGTGTAGGGACTGGTCGGGTCCACAGCCACAATGCCGATGGTGCGCTCCTGCTTGCGATACTCGCGCGCCAGTTGGTCTACGAGCGTGCTCTTGCCCGCCCCGGGAGCGCCGGTGAGGCCGATCACCCGCGCCCGTCCGCTGAAGGGGAACAGCGCCTTCAGCAGCGCAAGCGACTCCGGTCGCGCATCTTCAATGGCGCTGATGGCCCGGGCCAGGGCGCGTACGTCCCCTTGGCGAATCCGATCGACCCAGGTTGTGATGTTTTCCGCCGCCATCTAATCCTTCAACAGTTGCCGGGCAATCACCAGGCGCTGGATTTCGCTGGTGCCTTCGCCGATGGTGCAGAGCTTCACGTCGCGGTAGAACTTCTCCGCCGGATAATCCTTCACGAAGCCGTAGCCACCGTGGATCTGCACGCCTTCGTTGGCGCAGCGTACCGCGACTTCTCCGGCGTAGAGCTTGGCCATGGACGATTCCATGGTGGTTTTCAGGCCCGCGTCCTTCATGCTGGCGGCGCGCATGGTGAGCAGGCGCGCGGCATCGATCTCCGTGGCCATGTCCGCCAGCTTCCATTGTATGGCCTGGAATTCGCTTATAAGCTTGCCGAACTGCTTGCGCTGCTTGGAGTAGCGCAGGGCGGCATCATAGGCGCCCTGGGCCATGCCCAGGCCGAGCGCGGCGATGGAGATGCGCCCCCCGTCGAGGGTGCGCATGGCGTCGATAAAACCGTCGCCTTCCTTGCCCAGCAGCGCATCCTCCGGCACCCAACAGTCTTCAAAGATCAGCTCCGAGGTGTCGCTGGCGCGCAGTCCCAGCTTGTTTTCTTCTTTGCCGGGACGAAAGCCCTTGGTTCCTTTTTCTACGATGAACGCGGAAAGCCCGTGCGTGTGCGCCGTCTTATCGGTCACGGCGATGACCACGGCTACGTCGGCATGGTGTCCGTTGGTGATGAACGTCTTGGTGCCATTGAGCAGCCATCCGCCGCGCTTGCGCAGGGCGCTCATGCGCGCGCCGCCGGCGTCCGAGCCGGAGCCGGGCTCGGTCAGGCCCCAGCAACCCAGCCATTCGCCGGAGGCAAGCTTGGGAATGTATTTCCGCTTCTGTTCCTCGCTGCCGGCTTGAAAGATGTGGTTAGAGCAAAGCGAATTGTGGGCCGCGATGGTGATCCCAACCGAGCCATCGACCCGGGAGAGTTCTTCGATGGCAATCACGTATTCCACGTAGCCGAGGCCGGCGCCGCCATACGCCGCGGGAAAGATCATGCCCATCACGCCCATCTTGCCCAGGTCTTTGATCACTGTTACCGGGAAATGGCATGCCTCGTCCCACTCCATGACATGAGGCAGCATCTCGCGCTCGGCAAAGTCACGGATCGCCTTCTTGAGCTGCTGCTGTTCGTCGGTGAGTTGGAAATCCAAACACGCTTCCTTTCTTTACTGTCGCTTCGCTCCACACCGCCCCAGTGCGTTTCCCCGGACCAACACCCTTCTGCGCCTGGGGCAGCGGGCTCGCCGCGCCAGTCGGGCTCGCCCTTCACGAAGACGAGCCGCGTAGGGACGGCCTGTGGCAACAACACTTCTGCCGCGCGAAGGGGTCGGCTCAAAGCCGTCAGGGCAAAACATATGATTATCCCACAGTGCTGCTGGGGCTTGGAATCCAGTGGCTGTTACAGTAGTGATGCAGTTTGCAATCCCTTGGTAAAATCACATTTGGCGAGACCTTATCGGACAGGACTGAATACCGCGGCACTCGCTGGGCCCCTGCGGCAAGAAATCCTTCTCTTGACCTTCTCTGGGTCTTTCGTATATTATTCGCCCCTTAAGTCGCCGCAAGGACTGGGGATGATGAGGCCTCGAAGCTTGATGGCTAATTTGAATCGGCGGCGGCGGCGCGCCTATCCAATGTTGGTAATTCTTGGGAACGAGTCAGAGTGATGGTAAAAACTCCATTCAACGCGATCGCTCTTATCGCCATCTCTCTTCTGGGCGCCGGATGCGGCAAGGAAGCCAGCGCCGACCGGCCGGGTGGTCCGCAAGCGTTTCCCGTGAAAGTGATCACGGCGCAGGCGCAACTCGTGCCCCAATCCACAGATTACCTGGCTACGCTGAAATCCAGGAATGCCGCCGCTCTTCAACCCCAGGTGGAAGGCGACGTGACCAAGATCTTCGTCCACGCCGGACAGCGCGTGGAAGCCGGTGCGCCGGTTCTGGAAATCGACCCGCTCAAGCAGCAAGCCACGGTCAGCAACCAGGAGGCGGCCTACAAATCGCGGCTGGCGGTCATGGAGCAAAACCGCATTGATCTGGAACGCAAGACCAAGCTCTTTGCCGCGGGCGTGATCGCCAGGGCCGACCTGGACGCCGCCCAGGCCGCCTACAACTCTTCCAAGGCCGACGTGGAGGCGCTGGCGGCCTCGATCCGCGAACAGCGCGTGCAACTCCGCTACTACACGGTGCGCGCGCCTACCGACGGAGTGGTGGGAGACATCCCCGTGCGCGTGGGCGATCATGTGACCAACCAGACCATGCTCACCACCCTGGACCACGGGGGAGAACTGGAAGCCTACATCTATTTGCCCGCAGAAAAAGCTGCGGACGTGCGCATGGGCATGCCCGTGGACATCCTGGATGACGAAGGCAAGCTGGCGGCGCGGACGCGCGTTTTCTTCATCTCGCCCCGTGTGGACACCGACTCGCAAACGCTGCTGGTAAAGACCGCCGTGGCCAATCTGGCGATGAGATTTCGCAATGCGCAACAGGTACACTCGCGCGTGGTATGGTCCGAGGAAAAGCGGCCAATGGTTCCCGTGACCGCCGTCTCCCGGCTCAGCGGCAAGATTTTCGCGTTTGTGGCCGAAGGACAGGGACAGCAAACCGTCGCTCGGCAAAGGCTGATCCAGGTGGGCGACGTGGTGGGCAATGATTATGTAGTGCTCGATGGCGTCAAGCCGGGCGACAAGATCATTGTCAGCGGAGTGCAAATGCTGGCCGACGGAATGCCGGTGGCGCCCAGTAATTAGTAGTTAGTAATTAGCTTGTTTCTGAAATCCCGAGCGTCAGCGAGGGATCCCTATGGCCGGAAGGATCTTCGACCTTCACGACGATAGTCGATTGTCCGGAGAGGCTGTTCGGTGATATGGATCTCTCTGCCGCTCAGCGAAGCAACGGTCAGCCGCCTACAGGATTTGTGTTGAGCGGCTTCGGGATTTCAGAAAAAGCTATTTGCTAATTGCTAAGTGCTATTTGCTAACTGCTGATTTCCCATGGTTAACTTCTTCATTCGCCGCCCGGTTTTCGCTACGGTATGTTCGCTGCTGATCATTCTGGCAGGCGCGGTCTCCATTCCCACCCTGCCCATCGCACAATATCCCGATCTCACCCCGCCGACGGTCACCGTGACCTCGGCCTACAACGGCGCCAACGCGCAAGCTGTCGAAACCAGCGTGACCACGCTGCTGGAGCAGGCCATCAATGGGACCGAAGGCATGCGCTACATGAGCGCCACCAGCGGCAACGATGGCACCAGCGCGATCAACGTGGTATTCGACTTGAACCGGAACCTCGACATCGCCGCCGTGGACGTTCAGAACCGCGCCACCACCACGCTGGGTCGTCTGCCGGTGGAAGTGCAAACGACCGGCGTAGGGATCACCAAGAACTCAGGGTCGTTTGTGGTGGCCTTCGGTTTTTATTCCGACCATAACCAGTACGACAATCTCTTCATCAGCAACTATCTCGACGTGTACGTGCGCGACGCCCTGAAGCGTGTGAAGGGCGTGGGCAACGTGGTGATTTTTGGTGAGCGCAAGTACTCGATGCGCTTGTGGCTGGATCCGGTGCGGCTGGCGGCCCGCAATCTGACCGCTTCTGACGTGGTCAACGCCCTGCGCGAGCAGAACGTGCAGGTGGCTGCCGGCGCCGTAGGCCAACCACCGGCGCCCGCGAACCAGGCGTACCAGATCAGCGTGCGCGCGGCTGGCCGCTTGAGCGACCCCAAGGAGTTCGAACGCATCGTGATCAAGCGAGCAGCTGATGGTTCATTGGTCGAACTGCGCGACGTGGGCCGCGCTGAGCTGGGGGCGGAAAGCTACGGCGGACAGCTTCGCTACAACGGCGTGGACGCCATGGGACTCGCGGTGCAACAACTTTCCAACGCCAACGCACTGGACGTCTTCCGCGATACCAACATCGAGTTGCAACGACTCTCCCAGCGTTTTCCTCCGGGATTGAAATACGCCGTGGCCTTCGATACCACGCGCGCCGTGGGCCAATCGATTGCCGAAGTGCTCAAGACCCTGACCGCGGCCATCGTCATCGTCATCCTGGTGATTTTCTTGTTTTTACAGGGCTGGCGGAGCACACTGATTCCGGCCATCACCATCCCGGTCTCACTGGTGGGCACATTCATATTTGCCAAGCTGCTGGGCTTCTCCATCAACACCCTGACCCTGTTCGGAATCACCCTGGCCACGGGGCTGGTGGTGGATGATGCCATCGTGGTGATCGAGAACGTGGAACGCCATCTGGAAGAGGGCATGCTCGATCCACGCGAGGCCACGCGCACCGGAATGAAAGAAGTTACCGGCGCGGTGGTTGCGACCTCGCTGGTGCTGATTGCGGTGTTTGTGCCCGTCTCATTGTTTCCCGGAACCACTGGCTTGCTCTACAAGCAGTTCGCGCTGACCATCGCCTTCTCCATTGCCATCTCGGCGTTCAACGCGCTAACGCTCTCTCCGGCCCTGGCGGCGCTGCTGCTGCGGCCGCGGGAAGGCCATATCAACCGGTTCTTTGCCGGCATCAATGCTGCGATCCGTCGCGTCACTGCGGGCTACGAAGCTCTGCTGCACCGGCTCACGCGCTGGAAACCGGCCGTCATCTTCGTGTTCCTGTTGGGATTGGCAGGCACCTATATCCTGCTGCGCACCGTGCCTTCCAGCTTTGTGCCGGCTGAGGATCAAGGGTACTTCTTTGTGCTCGTCCAGGCGCCGCCTGGAGCTTCGCTGCAATACACCACGCAAGCGCTGGACAAAGCCACCACGATTCTCAGCGCCAATAAGGACGTGGAAGGAATGTTTTCCGTGCCTGGCTTCAGCTTTGCGGGTAGCGCGGCCAACCAGGGCATTATTTTCGCCAGCCTCAAGGACATCAGCCAGCGCCACGGCGCCGAGCACAGCGTCGCTGCCGTGGTCAATGGTCTGCGCGGACCTCTGATGAGCATTCCGGATGCGGCGGTCATTCCCTTTGCTCCGCCGGCCATCTTCGGTCTCGGCAACTTCGGTGGCTTTGCTTTTGAACTGCAGCAAAGCGGCGGCGGCACGCTGGACGAACTGGAAACCCAGTTGCATCAATTCCTGGCCAAGGCAAGCCAGCGCAAGGAACTCGAGGGCCTCTTCAGTACGTTCACCGCTCGCGACCCGCAGTTCGTGGTGGAAATCGATCGCGAAAAAGCCAAGAGTTTGAATGTTCCCTTTTCGCAGATCACCTCGGCGCTTGCCATCTACATGGGATCCGAGTACGTCAACGACTTCGACTTCAACAACCGCGCATATCGGGTCCTGGTGCAGGCCGACCTGCCCTTCCGCTCCAAGCCGCGCGATTTACGCCAGTTCTATGTGCGCTCCGATGACGGACACATGATCTCGCTGGACAACCTGGTCACGGTGAAGGAAGGGACCAACGCCAGCATCATCAACCACTACAACCTCTTTCGCAGCGCGGAGATCGACGGCAGCGCCGCCCCCAGATACAGTTCCGGCCAGGCCATCCAAGCGATGGAGCAAGTAGCTAAGGAAGCTCTGCCGGCCGGCTACCAGTTTGAGTGGACGGGAATCTCGTTGGAAGAAATCCAATCAGGCCAACAGTCTCTCGTGCTGTTCGGACTGGGGCTGCTGGTGGTGTATTTGACTCTCTCGGCGCAGTACGAGAGCTTCGTGCTGCCCTTCATCATCCTGCTGGCCGTGCCCATGGCCATGCTCGGCGCGCTGGGCGCGCAGTCCATTCGCGGCCTGCAGAATGACGTCTATTGCCAGATCGGGCTGGTGATGTTGATCGGGTTGGCCAGCAAGAACGCCATCCTGATTGTGGAGTTTGCTGAACAGCTGCAGCATAAGGGGCTGGGCCTGGTGGAATCGGCGATCCAGGCAGCGCGGCTGCGCTTGCGTCCGATCCTGATGACCTCGATTGCTTTCATCCTGGGCGTGTTGCCGCTGGTATTCGCCACTGGCGCCGGCTCCGCGGGAAGACATTCCGTGGGCACCACGGTGTTCGGCGGGATGATCGTCTCCACCTTTCTCAACCTTTTCATTATTCCCATCCTCTATATGATCGTTCGCGGGTGGCTCCCGCTGAGGATAAAGCCGGAACTAGTGGAGGACACGGAATTCACAGCCAACGTATCATAGCCCCACGACCGAAGCGGAACGGCAACAAGTTTTCAACTGCCATGGTGCGCACCGAGCAACTCGCTGACCTTGGTGCCGAGTTGTTTCAACGAGAACGGCTTTTGCAGGAAGGGCATGGCCTGCGTCGAGAGTCCGGTATGGAGCACCACATCGTCGGCGTAGCCGGAGACAAAGAGCAGTTTGGTATTAGGGCGCACCCGCAGCAGGCAGTCGGCAAATTCGCGGCCGTTCATCTTGGGCATTACCACGTCGCTGATCACCAGGTCGATGGGACCGGCCTCGCGAGCCAGCTTCAAAGCCTCGGGTCCGCTGCTCGCGCAGATCACGGAGTAGCCAATCGAGCTGAGGAACTCGGCGTTGGCGCTGCGCAACTCGGCCTCGTCTTCCACCAAAAGGATGTTGCCCGCTCCTTTTTTGATCTCTTCGCCGGAGCTGTCTCTTTCTCCCGCGTCCACATCGCCGATGGCGGGCAGGAAGATGTTGATCTGGGTGCCTTTGGCCGGCTGCGAATCGATGGTGATCTCGCCCATGCACTGCTGCACGATTCCGTACACGGTGGCTAATCCCAGGCCGGTGCCGCGCCCCAGGTCCTTGGTGGTATAGAAGGGCTCAAAGGCATGCAGCCGCGTCTCTTCATCCATACCCGTGCCGGTATCGCGGATGCGGATGGCCACGTATTGGCTGATGGTAATGCTGCCTGAAGACAACAAGGCGGGACGAAAGATATCCTCGGTTTCGATGATCAACTGGCCGCCGTTGGGCATCGCGTCGCGTGAGTTGATGACGATATTGAAGATGATCTGCTCGAAGTGAGTCTTGTCCATGATCACCGTGCCGCTGGAAGCTAAGTGGACCGAGAGTTCGATGTCTTCGCCGATCAACCTGGGCAGGATGCTGGCCAGTTCCCGGAATGCCCGGTCGGGCTGAAGCGGCGTAGGCCGCGTAACTTCCTTCCGGCTGAACGTGAGCAACTGCCGGGTGAGCCCGCTGGCGCGCTGCGTGGTATCGATGATCTTTGTGCAATAGCGGCGATAGTTTTCATTGTGTCCCAGCTTGGCTTCCAAGAGTTCAGCGTAGCCGCCGATCACGCCCAGCAGATTGTTAAAGTCATGGGCCACTCCGCCGGCCAGGCGGCCCAGAGCTTCCATCTTCTGCGATTGCAGGAACCTGGCCTCAAGTTCCCGTTTCTCAGTCTGGTCAAGCATCATGCCGAAAATGCAATCCTTTTCGCCGATGCGGACCAGACTCGCAAAATAAAGGCCGACGTGACGGCGGCCGGCGGCATCCTTGAAATCGACTTCCAGGTTTTGTATCGAACCTTCGGCCTGCAGTCTTTGGTAAAAGCGATCGCGCTGTTGCTGGGACTTCCACAAGCCAAGCTGCAAACCCGTTTTGCCGATCACCTGATCGGCAGTCCGGGCCAGAACCCGCAGCATGTTTTCGTTCACGTTCAGGAAGACGCCTTCCAGCGTGAGAATACCGCAGCCCAGCGGGCTCTCGCGGAAGATCGTAGCGAACCGCTCCTCGGACTGCTTGAGTTCGTTCTCCGCCCGCTTGCGCTCGGTGATGTCGATGGCCGTGCCTTCGATCACACGGCTTCCACCCGGCCCACTTACGATGGTGGCCCGCTCCAGAATCCAAAACAGTGTGCCGTCTTTCCTTCGCTGGCGGGACTCGTGATCCAGCACCTGTCCTCCCTTTTCCAGCCTTTCCAGGAACGCCTCCCGATGCGACGGCTCCGCGTACATAACATAGCCCGGTGTCGCCAGCGCCTGCTCTTCGGAATCAAAGCCATACATCTTGAGGAACGCGTTGTTGCAATTCAGCAAGATACCTTCAAATGTAGATACGTACACCGCCGCCATGTTGCCTTCAAACAAGGCGTGATACTGGCGGGCGGCCTTGTTGGCAACTTCCGTCTGGTTCTCGAACAGCGTCAGGATCATCCCAAACGCAACCAGATACTTGGGCAAGTCCCAGAAAAACTCCGGCGGCATGCTGCTGCTGTAACGAGACATCAGAAATGTTGACACCGGAAAAACCATGCCCCAAGCCACAAACGAAACCGCAGTGAAGACGACTCCAGGGGTAAACCGGCGAAAATAACGAAAGTAGGAGAGTCCAGTGACGTAGAAGAATCCGAACAGGTAAAAATCTCGCCCAATATCGAAGTTCCCATGAGCGGCTTTCCACATCGCCCAAAACGAATAGGGGACAAGAACGCCCGTCAGGCAGTACAGATACCGGCTCTTGAATCCGAAGTAGCGGAGGGACTGATAGAGCGCTGAACTCACGCTCACGATCAGCAAGGCAAGATAGAACCAGCGAGAAGAAAATGCAGTGGCCAAGCCCGTGAAATACAAAATTGAAGCCAATCCGATCATGCTAACGAAAAGCGCGCGCTCCCGCGGGTTGCGGAAGACCCTGGAGACGGATAGCAGAAAGAACGTCCCCGCCAGTGACAGCGTGGACGCACTAAGCCAGAACTTGACCGGTCGCCGCAAGTGGAGGAGGTGAGCCGCCAGCGGGACCGCAAAGTGAACGCAGATGGCGCTCCAGCCCAGCAGCCACAAGCCAAACTCGCGCTGGCGATCGCGCAGGTAGATCCAGGTGAAGAGAGCCACCAGGATGCTCATGACCACAAAGACCAGGGCCTGTTCAAACACCGGGGACATATTCGCTCAGTGCCTCCTTAAACCCATGAAGCAAGCGAGCAAAACCTGGGGAGCCACAGCCTCAGTAGCGCTGAAGGGTAAGCCTGGCCTGCACTCCAGAAGTTACCAATAGTGAACCAAAAATACCATCTTTGGCGGGGTTTTGGCGCAAAAACTGCGCCGCAAGGCTTAACTTCCCGATTTGGGCTTAGGCCTTTCGTCACTCTTCTTTTCCGGCCTCTCGGCCGGGTTCTCATGAACGCGCTCGCGAAAGGTTCCGCGCATGCCTTTAGCCAGGAAGACGGCGGACTCTCCATACTTGTCCCGCAGCCGGTCAGAAGCGGAGAGTGCCCGCGTCCATTTTCGGCGTGGGTCGTCCTGCAGCAAGTCCAACTGCTCTGCAATCTCCTCGAAGTTGGACGTGTGAACGCCCAACAGGCGCACGGCCCGGCCTTCTGTCCAATTGTCGTGGAAAAGTTTGCGCACGGTCGAGAAGATTTCCGAATCCACGCCGGTTGGGTTCGATACAGAATGCGCCCGTGTGATCGTGGTGAAATCCGAATAACGAAGTTTGAGCTGGATGGTACGAGCCGAAAAGCCCTGCTCCCGCAAACGCCGTCCGACCATCTCCGACAGCCGGGCCAGCGTGGATTCGAGTTGTTCACGGTCTCGCGTGTCCTCACCAAAGGTGTGCTCGTGGCTGATGGACTTGGCTTGCCAGGCATCGCCGACGTCGCCGGCAAACCACGCGCCGGCGTCCTCACCGCGGGCCTTCCCAGCCAGCGCTCCGGCCCAATTTCCCAGAGTTTCCTCGAGCCAGGATTGCGCTGCGCGCTGCAGGTCTCCAATGTGGATGATTCCCATCTGGTTCAGCCGTGCTTTGGCTACCCTGCCTACACCGGGGATTCGGCCTACTTCCAGCGGGGCCAGGAAACGCTGCTCCTGGCCGGGCAGGACGTAAAGAACCCCGTTGGGTTTGGCTTGGTCGGAGCATATCTTGGCCATCAGGCGCGAGCTGCCGATTCCAATCGAGCAGTTCAGTTGTGTGCGCTGCTTCATTTCCTGATGGAGTTTGTGGGCTGAGCGTAAGGGCGGGCCATGCAGTCTCTCCGTGCCCGTCATATCCACGTAGGCCTCGTCGATGGAGGCCATCTCCAACGCCGGCGAAAAGTCTTCCAAGACACGGCGGGCCCTTTGCGAATACTCCCGGTAATGTTCAGGATGGCCGTCGAGAAAGATGGCGTGGGGGCAGAGTTTGGCTGCGCTCCGCAACGGCATGGCCGAATGCACGCCGAACCTGCGCGCTTCGTAGGAGGCGGCGGTGACCACCCCGCGCTCGGCCTTCTGTCCGCCCACCACCACTGCTTTGCCCTTCAACGCCGGGTCGAACAGCTCTTCCACCGAGACAAAGAAGGCATCCATATCAACGTGAAAAATGATTCGCGGGACGGACGCCACACGTTTGACAATACATTAAACGAAGGACAAGTTCTCTAAATTCTGTGAGTCCTTATAAGTTTCTTAACATCTTAGTCTTACGGAGACACCCAGAGAGGCATCGAAGCGAACGCGGGTTGCCCCGTTCGGCATCTGACCATGGATGCCGCGAGGCGTGAGTAGTGCAATTTTCTGCTCCGGAGAGTAGTATTTCTGCCTCGGTTGGCCGCATCATCCCAGGTTAAAGAGAATGGCCCAACTCAAGTCGGTTTTGACCTTTCCTCCAGCCCCGGCAGAACGGCCCCCGCTAACTTTGGCGGAGCAGTATGTTGCCTGTCGTGAGGAGACTGCCTCTCTGACCGCCTCGCTCAGTCCGGAAGATCAGATGGTGCAGTCCTGTGCGGACGCCAGTCCCGCCAAATGGCACCAGGCTCATACTTCCTGGTTTTTTGAAACGTTCATTCTGGCCGCGCACCTGCCCGGCTATCGTTCCTTGGACCCGCGCTTCCGGGACCTGTTCAACTCCTACTACAACACAGTAGGACAGCAGCCGGAGAAGTCCTTGCGGAACACCTTTTCCCGGCCCAACCTGGAAGACGTGCAGAAGTATCGACGTTATGTGGACGAGCACATGCAAGAACTGCTTCAATGCGCGCCGGTCCCGGAGAACGTACTGAAGTTGGCCGAGTTGGGCATCCATCACGAACAGCAGCACCAGGAGTTGCTGATCACGGACATCAAGCACGCATTCTGGAGCAATCCACTCCGCCCCGCTTACTGCGCGGGAGCAGCCCAACCCAGCGCCAGCGCCGCCGGGCCACAACGGGCGCGGGCCTATCCTGGCGGCCTTTGCGAGGCGGGCACTGACGGCCCTTCCTTCCACTTCGATAACGAATCCCCCCGTCACAAGGTCTTTCTGGCTGCTTTTCGCTTTGCTTCGCGTCTGGCGAGCTGCGGGGAGTATCTGGCCTTCATGGAAGACCGCGGTTACGAGCGTCCGGAACTCTGGCTTTCCGACGGATGGAAAGCAGTGCAGGCGCATCGCTGGATAGGGCCGCTCTACTGGGAAAAGTCTCCCGACGGATGGATGCATTACACCTGCTCGGGCATGAGGAAGGTCGAGGAGGCCGAGCCGGTCTGTCACGTGAGCTTCTATGAAGCCGACGCCTTCGCCCGCTGGGCCGGTGCCCGTCTGCCCACGGAGTTCGAGTGGGAGATTGCAGCGGCTGGGTTGCCGGTCGAGGGGAACCTGCTGGACAGCGGCGTATTGCATCCCCGGCCTGCACTCACCGGCAGCCAGGACAGTCCGGCCCAGGTATTCGGCGACGTTTGGCAATGGACCGCCAGCGCATACCTGCCATACCCCGGCTTCAAGCCGGCGGCGGGAGCTCTGGGTGAATATAACGGCAAATTCATGAGCAACCAGATGGTGCTGCGGGGCGGGTCTTGCGTTACCCCGCGGTCGCACATTCGAGCCAGCTATCGCAATTTCTTTCCCCCGGAAACGCGCTGGCAGTTCTCCGGCATAAGGCTAGCGGATGACGGCAACTAGAGTCCCAACGGTACTCGCTAGCCCGATCGCGGATGAAGTGGAGCAGGGGCTGTCCGGCGTTCCCAAACACCTGCCTCCCAAGCTGTTCTACGACGCCGCAGGATCGCTCCTCTTTGAGCAGATCACCGAGACGCCGGAGTACTACCCCACGCGGACGGAACGCGGCATCTTGGACGCATTCGCGGCGGAGATCGCCGGTCAGGCCGGCGGCAACTTGACACTTGTGGAAATGGGCGCCGGCAGCGCCAGCAAGACCCGCGTCCTGATTGAGGCTATTCTGCGCCGCCAGCTGCGTCTCACCTTCTACCCCGTGGACGTTTCGCCAGCAGCGCTGCACCAAGCTGTGGCCAGCCTGAACGGCGATTATCCCAACCTGCACGTCAGCCCTATCGCGGCCGATTACTGCCATCACATGCCGCAGCTGAACGCGCTCCCTGGCCGCAAGCTGGCGCTTTTTATCGGCTCGACCATTGGCAACTTCGAACCGGAAGAAGCCGTCTCCTTCCTCCAGCAACTCCGCGAGTCCCTGTCGCGTGACGATGGTCTCCTCCTGGGCTTCGACATGAGAAAGGACGCCGAGACTCTGCACGCCGCCTACAACGACCACCAGGGCGTCACCGCGCGTTTCAACCTGAACGTGCTGGCCAGGATCAACCGCGAGCTGGGCGGTGCCTTTGATCTCGGTTCCTTCCGCCATGTGGCTTTCTGGAATTCCCGTAGATCGCGGATCGAAATACACCTAGAGAGCCGCGTGAAACAGACGGTCTGGATCCGGGACTTGAACCGGGCTTTCCATTTCGCGAGCGGCGAACGCATCCACACTGAGAATAGTTACAAATTCACGAGCGCGACGATTGCGACCCTGCTGTGCCGCAGCGGCTTGAAGTTAGAAAAAACCTGGACCGATCCTAAGGGATGGTTCAGCGAGGTGCTGGCCAGGGTTTGAACAGCGCCGGCGCACGCTGGTTGGAGATCTGCGCGCCGGCCTGACTTCCCCGTCTGTGAGCTGGATATGCGATCCTATAGCACGAGGACCAACTATGGCAGACCACATCGTGATATCGACCGCCGACAGCATCCTGCAAATTCGACTGAACCGGCCGGAGAAGAAGAATGCGCTCTCCGTTGCCATGTATGCCGCCATGGCGGACGCGCTCGAGAACGCAGACGGGAATGCCTCTGTCCGCGCCATCATCATTGCCGGGACTGACGGCTGCTTCACCAGCGGCAACGACGTGATGGACTTCCTGCAAAATCCTCCCGCCGGGAGCGACAGTCCTGTCATCCGCTTCCTGCAAGCCCTTTCGACTGCGAGCAAACCTGTCATTGCCGCCGTGACCGGAGTGGCGGTCGGGATCGGAGTCACCATGCTCCTGCATTGCGACCTGGTTTACGCCGCAGACATCGCTACCTTTCAGTTGCCGTTCGTCAATCTGGGCCTGGTGCCGGAGGGGGCTTCGAGCATGCTGCTGCCGCGCCTCATGGGGCACCAGCGGGCCTCGGAACTGCTGTTGCTCGGCGAGAAGTTCGATGCCCGCAGCGCCCACGAAATCGGCTTGGTGAATGCACTGGTTCCCGCAAACGAGCTGGCGGGATTGGTGCAGCAGCGCGCGGCGGCGCTGGCGGCGAAGCCGCCGGCCTCTCTCCGCATGACCAAGGCGCTACTGAAACGGGAACCCGAAAGCATTCCGGCGCGCATGACGGAGGAGGGAAGATACTTCAGCCGCCAGCTTGTTTCCCCGGAAGCCCGTGAAGCCATGGAAGCCTTCATGCAGCGGCGCAAACCGGATTTTTCCCGCTTCGCCTGATTCACGCAGCGTTTTGACCCATAACCACATTCTCGTCCGCGGGAGCTAGAGCGGCAGGGGCGGCCACTTGCACTCGCACCATGGCCTCCGGCGCAAGTTTAGCTTCCGGGGCTTCAGAACCGGCCAGGCCCTGATGCAGTTTGTGGACCAGGTAGAGCGGACGGCGCCGCACTTCGTCATAGATGCGGCCAATATATTCGCCCAGCAATCCGGTGCAGACAAGCTGGACGCCGGCAAGCAGCAGCACGGCGAGAAACGTGCCCGAAAATCCGGCGGCGGAGAGGGCCCGGAATCCGAAGACCCTGGAGACCAACAAGAAGAAGGCCATCATCAGGCTCACAGCCAGGGCCCCGCTGCCCAAGGCCAATCCCAAACGCAGCGGCTTGTAGCTGAAACTGAAGATGGCGTCCATGGCGTACTTGATGAGCCTGAAGAGAGTCTGTTTGGCCTCGCCGGCGGCGCGCTCGGCGCGATCATAGGAGACGACCGTGGTGGGAAAGCCGACCCAGGCTCGCATCCCGGGAAGGTACCGGTTGGTTTCTTGAAGGCCGTTGATAGCGTCGGCTGCCTGCCGGTCGAGAAGGCCGAAAATGCCGGCGTTCAAAGGAATGGGAAAATCGGACAGCCAGCCCATCACCTTGTAGAAGAGCGGAAACAGTTTCCCGCGAAGTCCTTTTTCAGCGCGGCTGGTGCGTTCCGCCAGGATCACTTTGGCGCCCTTCTTCCACGCACCTACCAGGCTGGGCAGGACCTCGGGAGGATCCTGGAAGTCTCCGTCCATAAGAATAACGGCATCGCCACGCGCTACCTGAAGGCCCGCGGTCAGGGCAGCTTGATGGCCGAAGTTGCGTGCGAATTCCACCACCACCACGCGCGGATCGCGGTCGTGGATCTCCATCAGAAGCGATAAGGACGAGTCCTGGCTACCGTCATTCACATAGACGACCTCCCAGGTTTCTTCAGCCTCGGCCGCGATGTGGTCCAGCACGGCTTCCACCGCGGCGTGAAAGGCCACGATGTTTTCTTCTTCGTTGTAGATCGGAACAACCACCGACAACATGGTTCAACCCTGGGGAACGCGATTGATCGACGTTGACTGCAGCGGGCCTAGGCCGCCCGGTTGTCGTTGACGGTATCCGGCCAAGGCGTCTTGCTTTCCTCGGCCGGAAGCGGCTTGAGTTGCGTGGCCCGGCGCTCGCCTACGACATCCGGACGTCCCACACTGTAATAGTTGAGCCCTGCGGCCTCCATCTGCTCCGGCTTGAAAAGGTTGCGGCCGTCGAGCACGATGGGATAGCGCAACAGTTTTCTCACGCGGACCAGGTCCAGCGCGGCAAAGTCCTCCCATTCGGTCAGGAACAGGCAGGCGTCGGCTCCTTGCAGCGCCTCGTAAGGATCCTGGGCAAAGCTCACTGTGGCGGAGAATTCCTCCGCGGCATGGGCCATGGCCGCGGGATCGTAAGCGGTGATCGAACAACCTTCCTTCAGCAGCGCCCTGACGATGGCGACGGCCGGAGACTCGCGGATATCGTCAGTCCCGTTCTTGAAGGCCAATCCCAACACCGCCAGCTTTTTGCCTTTGAGAGTCCATAAGGCTCTCTTCACCTTGCGAAGAAAGCGGTTGCGCTGCTCTTCATTGACGCTGACTACTTCGTCCAGCAGCTCGAACGAGCAGCCACTTTCGCGGGCCACAGCGCGGAAGGCCAGCAGGTCTTTGGGGAAACACGATCCACCGTAGCCGATGCCAGGGTAGAGAAAACGCCGGCCGATGCGGGAGTCGGTGCCCAGACCTTCGCAAACTTGCTCCACATCGGCGCCCACGGCCTCGCAAACCGAAGATACAGCATTCACGAAGGAGATCTTCATGGCCAAAAAAGCGTTGGAGGCGTGCTTGATCAGCTCCGCGCTCTTGGCGCTGGTGCGGATCACCCTGGCCATTAAGGGACCGGCGACCGGGCCAGGGATGGCGTTTGCCCTCTTGTAGTAACTCCCGTCTACCAGGGGAAGATAGGCTTGGGCGACCATCTCCGCGGTACGTTCGTTGTCAGCGCCGACCACGATGCGATCGGGATACAAGAAGTCAGAGACGGCTGCTCCTTCGCGCAGGAACTCCGGGTTGGAAGCCACATCGAACAACTCCGCCGGCGCGCCATTCAACAGCATGACTTTGCGGATCCAACTGTTGGTGTAGACCGGCACCGTACTCTTTTCCACGACAACTTTATAGTTATCGATTGCGCCGGCAATCCCCCGGGCCACTGATTCGACGTAAGAGAGGTCGGCATCACCGTCTTCCTTGGGCGGAGTGCCCACGGCGATGAAGATGAGCTGGCTGCGCCGGACCGCCTCCGGCAGGTCGCAGATGAAGTCCAGACGTTTGCCGCGGTGGCGCTGCAACAGCTCCGGCACGAACTTCTCATGAATCGGGCATTCGCCGCGTTGCAGAGCCGCCAGTTTGCTTTCGTCGTTGTCTACCAGGACAACATCATGCCCAAGTTCGGCAAAGCAGGCGCCGGCTACCAATCCCACATAACCCGATCCGACCACCGCGATCTTCATTCCCTGGTCCCCAGATGGTTCGCGAACCCAGACAGCACATCCTTGGCTGCTCGCGAAGACTGCATTGAGGTTTTTGATGTGAGAACACCTGCCCAGGATGTCACCCCGGAAACTCCGTCCAGATCAGGAGCCAACACGGCTGAGTAGCTCCACATCCAACGAATCAATCTGGGACTCTGGACGCCTACGTCTCGAGCGCAGAAAAACCTTTGGGCCGAATCCGGGTATGACGTACACGAAAACAATCTCCATCGTTTCTTGTGTTGTAACACTAATTGCTCTCAACGTAATCGCCGGTTGCGGCGGGGTTGGCGTTTCAGCCAATCCCTCACAGACGCCCGGCATGACGCCAACGCCCACGCCTACGCCCACACCTACGGGTACCGCAACACCTACGCCGACACCAACTCCCACGCCGACGCCAACACTCCAGAACAGTGTGAATCACGTCATCGTCATGCTGCAGGAAAACCGCTCGTTTGACACCTATTTCGGGAAGATGACGGCCTACCGGGCTGCCAATGGGATTCCCGGAACCGTGGATGACCTGGACGCAGGCACTTTCAAGAACAGCGGAATTGCAGCTTATCATTCAGGCAGCGTGTGCATGGAGAATCTGAGTCCTGACTGGGCGGAGGACCGCCACGAAGTAAACTTAGGCGATCCGCGCGGCATCGACCCTAACAACCCTAAGACCATGCCGATGAACGGGTTCGTGAACACCGCGGCCGGCATCTCCACGTTTTATAGTTTTATCGATAGCTCGGGTCATCGAGCGATGGGGTACTACACCGAACACGAACTCAACTACTACTACTTTATGGCGTCGAACTTCGCCATGAGCGACGCCTTCTACTCGCCCAACCCGACCAATACGGCCAACAACCGCCTCTACGCGCTTGGGGCCACGTCGCAGGGGACCGTACATACGCCCGGCGGAAAAGAGGCCTGTCCCGGAGAAAGAGTCCAGGTTTCTGAAAAGCCCATTTTCCAGGTACTGAGCGAGAACAACATTTCATGGAAGATTTACGTGACCGACCTGCTGCCGACGTGCGATCCCAAGAACGGCAAATTTCCGCTGAGTTGCGCCGTGCGCAGCATATACTTGCAATTCTTCGATTACGTGAACGGGTCCAACGCCAAGCCTCCGGTGAGCGGATTCAATCCCGAGGTCATGGCGCACCTGGCTCCTCTCGATTGCAGCAACATTACCGTTATCCCGAGTGGACGCAAGCCGTACGTGTGTCCGACCGGGGTGACCGATTACTTTATGGACGTGGCCAGCGGTAACTTGCCTGCAGTTTCGTTCATCGAAACCGGCAGCTTCAGCGGCCGCGACGAGCATCCCAGCGGCAAAGACCTGAGCAAGACTCCCCCATTTCAGAGCGTCATCAACATTCAGGTCGGCGCCAAATTTGTGTCCATCATCATCAACGCTCTGATGGTCAGTCCATCCTGGAAGGATTCGGTGTTCTTCTGGTTCACGGACGAGGGCGGCGGAGCATTCGATCATGTGGCGCCGATTGCCGTCCCTAATCCGGACGGAGTCAAGCCAGTGCTCTGCGAAGCCAAAGATGTAAACGTGGGGGGCGACTTCAACATCACCGGCTTTCGCGTGCCCAACTTTATCGTGTCGCCTTTTGCGAGAAAGAACTTTGTCTCGCACACGCCCATGGACTACACCGCGTGGCTGAAGTTTGTCGAAACTCGGTGGAACCTTCCCAACTTGACGCTGCGTGACCAGGCGATGCCCACCATGGAGGAGTTTTTCGACTTTGCCGGCGCACCCTGGGCTACTCCGCCTACGCCGCCGGCGCAAGTAACCACGGGAACGCCTTGTGCTTTCTCGAAACAATGAGTGTAAGGAATGGGCAGGTGATTCTCGAGTGGTCGCTCTTCCACCTGCGGGCACGAAATCCTAGTCTTCATCTTTACGTTCGAGCTGGAACGGCGGCAGCACCGGCAGTTGCGGATGGTCTTTGTCCCGCCAGTAGATTTTGAAGCAGTCGCCCAACTGGCGGGGCTTCCACTCGGTCCCATCCTGATAAACAATCCGGCTCGGGTAAAACGCAACGCCAACGTTCGTTCCGTTGCTAAACAGCTCGGACCCGATTGGTACAGTCTGTTCCTGGCCGGGCGGGAGCGGACGCGGCGAGAACCAAGCCAGGATCAAAGGCTCCAGGTCAAGGACGCTAACCAAATAACCCGACAGAATGCTGACCTGGCGAATGGGCTTGGGGCTCGCGTTCTTGATGCGGACCGCGGACGTGCCGGCAAGTTTGTTCCAATCGTCGGGCAACAAGGAAACGGGGCAGGCGCGAGGCGGTGAATAGATGGTATAGGTGGCCATCATGCCGGCCTCCATGTGGTCCGACACGTGGCAGTGAAAGAGCCATGTGCCGGGATTGTCGGCCACCATGTCCACCGTGGCCATGCTGCCGGGAAGCAACTCAACCACGTCAGTGTGGCGCTTCCCGTAAGTAACGGTCTCCCCATGCCAGTGTGGCGTGTGCAGGTCTTTCTCGTTGCCCATGCCCAGCAAATGCCAGCGTACCCGTTCCCCTTGCCTCATCAACAGGCCTGGCAGATTACCGAAGACGTAACCATTCATGGAATGGAACTGGCCGGCGTCTTTGCCGTGCAATTCATCAAAAATCATGAACGTCAGGACGAACTCGCGGTCCACGTCCTTGGGCGCGCCGCGGGCGTCGGCCATCCCCGTGGCGGTGACGATGATGGGCCCCAGCAAGCCCGCGTTGATTTCCTTTTCCGCGTCCACATGCGAGTGGTACCACCAGACCACGGAGCTGGGTCCGTCGGGACCGGGACCGCTGTCCCTGTCGGCCGTCCAGCGATAGGTAAAGCGTTCGCCCGGAGCAACGCCGGCGCCGGCGCCATAGGGCAGGTAGACAGCGCCTTCGTTGGCCTTGTCATAGTGAAGGCCGTGGGGATGGATGCTGTGAGCCAGTTCGCTGCGATTCAGAAAGGTGACGAATATGGTGTCTCCCACTTCGGCGCGAATGATTGGACCGAGAATGCCGAGCCAGTCGGGCTGCGGTTTGCGGATGGAGAAAGTGGCGTCTGTGTACTCGAAGTAGCGGGTTTTGTTCCAGCGCGTCTGCGCGCTCCACGGAGCGGGAAGGGCTGCGCCGTGGACCAGGTCTCGACCACTGGGCGCGTAGTCCCAGGTCACATCCTCGGCAGCGATGTAGTAATGCCGTGCTTTAGCCGCAAAGCCCGCCGGCGCCCAGACGAATATTACGTTGAGGGCCAGGAGCAGTCGGAAAGCCCGCGGGCTGATCATTTAAGAAGAGTCCAATGCTGTCGGAATCGCTTCCGATTGAATGAGGGTCAAAACTCGATCAAACTACACACCATCTGCGAACAATTGGCGAGCTGCCGCCGGAAAAGGCCAACACGTTCCCGGAGCCATACATCCAAACCCCATAAATCCCAGTTCAAGTGCACGTTTCAGGTAACGAGTTCAGACAGAGTCCGGGTATGACGCACTGCAACAAAACCTTTGTGATCTTCGGTTGCGCGGCGCTCATCATTGTCATCATTTTCACGGGCTGCCAGGGGGTTTCCACCCTGCCTGCCAACTCGTCGCACCAGGTAAACCACATCATCTTTATGATGCAGGAGAACCGCTCCTTCGACGCCTATTTTGGAAAACTGAACGACTATCGCGCCTCAGCGTTCGCGCAGCCCCGCAATACTGACGACCTGGAAACAACCTTCACCAACCCCCCTGATGATGGCTCGCTGGTGAGCAGTTTTCATCTCGCCACCAGTTGCCTGTTTGACGACACCGCAGCATGGGACGAGAGCTGGGGGGCTATGAATCGCTTTAATGCGGTCGCAGGTCCCCTGTTGCTCGATGGCTTTGTCCACACCTCGGGACTGTTCGCAGCTGACAGCGGGCGTGCGGACACCAAGGGCATCCGCGCAATGGGCTTTTACAACGGAAACGATTTGACCGCCCCTTATTGGTTTGCCACCCAATTCGCAACTTCCGACCGCTTCTATGCGCCGGCGCCGGTGCAGACCGAGGTGATCCGGCTGTGGGCCATGGCATCTACCTCGCAGGGCTTCATCCATCCGCTTTCGGAAACCAACAGCCACCTGACCGCTACTACCATCTTCCAACTCCTGGACGCCGCCCAAGTCACGTGGAAGATTTACTCCGTTGACATCGGGCCGGACGGCTTGCCCATC
>DATDGY010000102.1:0-6325 GCA_036521855.1 Candidatus Angelobacter sp. | reverse complement strand
GCGGTCAGGCCGGTCACTCCCAGCGCGCCCACATAGACCGGCAACGGAACCAGTTTGGGATCGACCTTGGTCAGTCCCTTGGCAGCCTCGGCGCCGACCAGCGCATACTCCTGCGCTCCCAGGACGCCGGTGACGTGATCGCCCAGGGCAAACGCCGGATTCCCGGACGCGATCACCCGGCCCGCGCCGCCCGCGCGCATGACTTCGCCGATACCCACCGGCGCGACATACGATCGGCCTTCATTCATCCAACCGCGCATCGCCGGGTCCAGCGACAGATAGAGCGTCTTGACCAGCACTTCGCCCGGCCCCGGATCGCGGACCGGCTCTTCGGTGTAATTCCAATCGCTGCGTTTAGGCAATCCCTGGGGACGTGCAGCAAGGCGGAACTGATGGTTGGTGAGGGGCATAGTGTGAACTCCGTTCGCAATGATAAATGACAAATGACAAATGATAGAAGAATTGACCGATCAGTATAAGCGTTTGACGGAAGTCCTGGGATGTGACGGCGAAACAAGTCCACCGCGGACGTAGAATTATCGCAGCCGATGAGACGCGCAGCCGCCATTGCCGGGTCAGCCGTTTTCCTGGTCGTAGCTCCGGGAACAGTTGCCGTGTGGGTTCCGTGGACGCTCTGCCGATGGCGCATGGCGCCGCCTCTGCTCGGCTTATTTCCTTTGCGCATCATCGGAGTACTGCTGATCGCCGTCGGCCTTCCCGTCCTGCTGGATTCTTTCGCCCGCTTCGCGCTACAAGGACTCGGGACGCCAGCGCCCATCGCTCCACCGCGCCACCTGGTGGTTACCGGGCTCTATCGCTATGTGCGCAATCCGATGTATGTCGCGGTGCTGTCGCTCATCTTCGGCCAAGGCCTGTTCTTTGGGAGCGTTCGAGTGCTGGAATATGGCTTGGCGGTGTGGTTGGGGTTCCACCTTTTTGTCCTTCTCTATGAGGAGCCGACCCTGCGCGCTAAGTTCGGCGACGAATACTCAGAGTTCTGCGCCAACGTTCGCCGTTGGATTCCAAGATGGAGGCCATGGTCGATGCCAAAAAACCGCGAACGCCCGGCGACGGCGACCAAGCAATACTTCGCGCAAATGGATGCCAAAACTGTCGCGGAAGAAAACGCCCTCGGCCAAGACATGGCATCGGCAGCAACTCAAACGGACTTTGACAGAGACCCTCCATGCGGACCCAACGAAAAGAGAATTGGCAAGCAATGACGTGCGGCATAGCGGCCGCACCGTAGTAATTGTGTCACTCCACCAGCGCAAAGCGAACGAGCGAATAGAGCATCAAGGAGCCACTTTTTTCATGAGCGTCGGCACGCGTAAGTCCCTGCGTTACGCGGCGATTGCCTTTATCGCGAGAACATGTAGCCGATGAAGGCGATCATAAACGCGAAAGCGAAACCCGTTGATAGCCAAGGCACCACATAGAGTCGACTATTAGGGTAGAGGCGCCGATAGTCTCCAGCCAGCCGCCAGATGTTCATCCGGAAATATGGGATCTGTTGCTCCACGGGACGTTTCCGATTGATACGAGCAAGCAAGAGAATAAAGAAAACATTTGCCAGCGACGCGAAGCAGAACGCCGCCAGAAACAATATCCAAAACGGATCTAACATGATATGGATTATCTCTCCTCCGTCAATGCCCTATACGCGCTTTTCGATCATGAGTTCAGTTGCCCCATTTCCAGCCTGCACCAGCGGGATATTGCATAAACCCTCGTGAAAGCGTATTCCTATTCCTCTCACCCACAGGAGGAACTGACTGTGCTACGCCGCGCGACGATTCTGTCCGTAGTCCTCGTGTTCTTCGGCTTTCTTGGCCAAACTTTTGCACAAACCACAGCCTCATCGGCCGCTGCCCCGGAAAAAGTTACCGCTATCCGCGCGGCCACGCTGATTGACGGCGTCTCCGCCCAACCCCGGCACAACGTGCTGATCGTGATCAAGGGCAACAAGATTGACAGTGTGAGCGAAGGCGGCACGCCGCCGGCAGGGGCCGCGGTCATCGATCTCGGCCCGCAGGCCACGGTGCTGCCCGGCCTGATCGACACCCACACTCACATCTTCCTTCAAGGCGAAGATCCGGCCGAGGGCGGCTATGACGTCCAGTTGCTCAAGCATCCTTATTCGTACCGCGCAGCTCGGGCTACGGTTTCGGTGCGCCGGGCGTTGGAGCAGGGCTTCACCACGCTACGCGATCTCGAGACCGAAGGCGCCGGCTACGGCGACGTCGGCATCAAGGAAGCCATCAACGCCGGCTTCATCCCCGGACCGCGTTTGTTTGTGGTGACGCGGGCCATCTCCACCACCGGCGGGTATCCGCTCGAAGGGTACAACCCGGATATCGTAGTGCCCAAGGGCGCCCAACTTGGCGACGGCCCGGTGGAGTTACGCAAGATCACCCGCCAGCAGCTGGATAACGGCGCAGACTGGATCAAGGTTTACATGACCCACCGCTCCTGGGTGGACAAGCAGGGCCACCTACAATCGCAACCCACGCTGACGCTCGAAGAGATCAAGGCGGTAGTGGACGAGGCCCACGGCTGGCAGAAGAAGGTCGCCTGCCACGTGTATGGCGGCATCGGCCTACGCCGCGCGCTCGATGGCGGCTGCGACTCCATCGAGCACGGCCTCGACCTCGACGATGCCGCCATCGCCCAGATGCTGCGCCAGGGCACGTGGTTCGTGCCCACGATCGCCGTCTACTATGGCGACTGGTCGCCGGCCAACACTCCCGAAGGCCAACGCGATCGCGCCCGGGCTTCCGTGCATGAAGTTTCGTTCAAGAAGGCGCTCAAAGCAGGAGTAAAGATCGCTTTCGGCACGGACATGGGTGGGATTTCCTGGTCGCAGCCGATTGCCCAGGAGTTCGACTACATGGTGAAGTTCGGCATGTCCCCCATGGACGCCATCAAGTCAGCCACATCGCGCGCCGCCGAACTGCTGGAGATGAAAGGCGAGTTGGGTGTGATCGCGCCCGGCGCGTATGCCGACGTGATTGCCGTGACCGGCGATCCGCTCGCCAACATCGACGCGCTCAAAGAAGTGAACTTCGTAATGAAAGACGGCAATGTGTTCAAGCAGTAATAAAAACTCATGGTCGCGATAGGAGCACGGAAGGATATAAATCATGGCAGCAACAAAAGGTAGTTCGTCAACCATGGCAATGGCGGTAGCGCGAATCGTTGTGGGCATCATGTTCCTGTTCTTCGCGCAATACAAACTGATGGGGCGCGATTTTGCCCACGGCGGCTATGAGCATACGGTCAGCGGATACGAACAGGTAACGGCCGTGAGCCTTTACAAGCCATTCTTGCGGGCTACGCTGCAGCACCCCGTCGCGTCTGGCTATGCCGTAGGCGTGGCTGAGTTGCTGATCGGTTTTTCCATGGTCCTGGGTTTCTGGGTGCGGCCATTCGCAGTTGTTGGTGGCCTCTTTATGTTGAACCTGATGCTGTGCACGTGGGTCCTGCCCCACGGCTCGGCGCCCTGGAAATACTTTGGCAATGAGCTAGACAACATCTCCTTGTTCCTGTTGTTCGCCTTGTTTTTTGTCCACGACGCAGGCCAGACTATGGGTCTGGATAAATAAAGCGCGTCGCAATGACCTAGGCAGAGCAGGCAAAGCGTCAGGCTTGTCCAACGTGCCTGGAGACGCTGGATGAAGCTTGCGCCTGCGGTATGGTGTGGTCACTCCCCCTGCGCGTTTCCCCTGTAAAATACTGATGAGGATGTGTGTGTTGAAGTTCACCGAACATTACGATGTGGTTGTCGTCGGCGCCGGACACGCCGGCTGCGAGGCCGCCATGGCCGCGGCCCGCATGGGGCTGAAGACTGCCTTGTTCACGCTCAACGTGGACCTGATCGCCCAGATGTCCTGCAACCCGGCGGTGGGCGGTATCGCCAAGGGCCACCTGGTGCGCGAAGTAGACGCCCTGGGCGGCATCATGGGCGAAGTCACTGACGCCGTGGGCATCCAATTCCGTCTGCTCAACACCTCCCGCGGGCCGGCCGTGTGGTCGCCCCGCGCCCAGTGCGATAAGCAGCAATACCGCCTCAAGATGCGCGAAGTGCTGGAGAGCCAGCCCAACCTCATGATCAAGCAGGCCGAGGTGGCGGAATTGATCGTGGAGGACTCGGAAAACCTACCACGGAGACAACCACCCCAGAAAGCCAAAACCGGGCTTTCCGGGGACCCCGGACACGGAGGCACGGAGGAGAATCGAGAATTGTGGAGCACAGCCGCCCCCGGCTGTGATGAGAAGTCATTGGTCGCAGGCGAGGGCACCTCCACCCCGCCACGCGAGTCGCGCTTCGGGGACCCCGGCGCCTGCGCTCCCAGTCAGAGGGTAACGAGGGGCATCAAGCTGCGCGACGGCCGCACCGTCGGCGCACAAGCCGTCATCATCACCACCGGAACATTCCTCAACGGCCTGATCCACTGCGGCGAACAGACCTATCCCGCCGGGCGCAGCGGCGAGCCGCCCTCGCAGCTTCTGGGCGAATCGCTCAAGCTGCTGGGTCTGCGCGGCTGCCGGCTCAAGACCGGCACACCGCCGCGTCTGGACGGCCGCTCCATCGACTGGTCGCGCTTTGTCGTGCAACCCGGCGATGCCGATCCTACGCCCTTCAGCTTCCGCACCCGCAAGATCGTGCAGAAGCAGGTGCCGTGTTACGTGGCCTTCACCTCCGCGGAGACGCACCGCATCATCCGTGAGAACGTGCATCGGTCGCCCATGTATTCCGGTCAAATCAAAAGCATCGGTCCGCGCTACTGTCCCAGCATCGAAGACAAGATCGTGAAGTTCCCGGACAAGACCACGCACCAGCTCTTCCTCGAGCCGGAAGGGCTGAACACGCACGACATCTACGTCAACGGCATGAGCACGTCCATGCCGATCGACGTGCAATTGGCCGTCATCAAGTCCGTTCCCGGCCTGGAGACGGCGGAGATGCTGCGCCCCGGCTACGCTATCGAGTACGATTCCATCGACCCCACGGAACTGGAGCGCACGCTTGAGACCAAAAAGATCAGCCGGCTGTTCCTGGCTGGACAGATCAATGGAACGTCGGGTTACGAAGAGGCCGCATGCCAGGGACTGATGGCCGGCATCAACGCCGCGTTGCAGGTAAAGAACGAGCGGCCGTTGGTGCTCGACCGCACCGAAGCTTACACTGCCATTCTCATCGACGACCTGATCAGCAAAGGAACCAACGAGCCCTACCGCATGTTCACCTCGCGCGCCGAGTTCCGCCTGCACCTGCGCATTGATAACGCCGATCGCCGCCTCACTCCTTACGGCCGCCGCGTGGGCCTGATCAACGACGGAGCCTGGGCTGAATTCCAGGCCAAGCAGGCGCGTGCGCAGAAGCTGGCGGCATTGCTCGAGAAAACGCGGGTTTCGCCCGAGCTGCTGGAGAAGATTGAGCGCGCTCAGGGTGCGCGCCTGGCCGGACTTGCTACGTCTTCGGCGGTGACGGCGTCTGACGAAGATTCTGCAGCCGCTCGCGAAGAACCTTCCGACGCTTCGCAGTCGAATTTGAACAGCGCCGTGGGCTCGACGCTGGCGCAACTGCTGAAGCGCCCGGAGATTGTGATTGAAGACTTGGCGGGGGTGCTACGCGAGAATTATCCCGAGTATTTCGCGGAAATCGAGGGGCTCTTGGGGCAATCGAAACAAGTATCAGGGCACGACCAGCCCATGCCTTCAGGCATGGGTGAGCGCAGCGAAAAGGGCCGGACGGTCCCTAATGAACCGGGCTTTAGCCCCTGCGCTCTCTCCGCCGCCGCGCGCAACGAGATGAAGAGCGTCGAGACTGAGATCAAGTACGCGGGCTACCTCGACCAGCAACGCAAGTCCATCGAACGCCTGAAGAAGGCCGAGCAGCGGACGATCCCCGAATGGTTCGACTACGCCAAGGTCAGCGGCCTTTCCCGCGAGATGAACGAAAAGCTCCAGCGCGTCCGTCCCCGGACCTTGGGCCAGGCCTCGCGTATCCCCGGCGTGACGCCCGCCGCGGTATCGCTGATCAATGTTTTTATAGAGATTCAGGCAAAGAGAAACGCTCTAGCCGCAGATTTACGCTGATGAACGCAGACCCGTAAAAACTCAGGAGTTAGCTTCTTCTACCCTTTCCGATCAGTGCTCATCTGCGTTCACCTGTCCCGGATGGCCGTGGATCAGCGGCCATAGGGTTCCCTCGCTCCGTTCGGGACAAGGCAAAAAAGGGCGCAGCCGTCGCCGCGCCCTCGGTATTCGCGGGCTAAACGCCCGCGCACCTTTCCTCACTGGCAAGCCGTAAAAGGCAGTG
>DATDGY010000101.1:0-1689 GCA_036521855.1 Candidatus Angelobacter sp. | reverse complement strand
GATGACCTTCTAGTGTCCGGGATTCCGATGGCGTCGATGGACCTGTTGAGCTGGGCTGCGGACATTGCTGTCTGGCCGCAGCCCCGCGTGCGCAAGTAAGAAGAGCTAGGGCCAATATGCCATGCTGCAAAAGCCTCATGCCGCAACTATATCTGCGTCTCCCAAATCCTGAAAGGACCTATGGGAGCGGCCCAGGCCCTATTCGGGCCTGAGAAGTCCAGATCACGCCTGAGAAGTCGGGTTATCGGTAACTGGAAATTTTGGCCCCGCAGCCGTCAAAAAAGCCAGTTACCGATAATCCCGGTGGTCTCAAGGGGTCGACGCAACACTGGCTTGCAGTTTATCCGCCGGAGTTTGAAATCCCAACGTTTTTCGTGGCCGTTGATTCAGACGCAGAGCGATCGCGTCCAGGTCCGACTGCGAGTAGCAGGACAGGTCCGCCTTCTTCGGCAGGTATTGCCGCAATAGCCCGTTGGTGTTTTCGTTTGAACCGCGCTGCCAGGGACTCTGCGGATCACAGAAGTAAACCTGTACATCCGTCGCCATCGTGAAGCGTTTGTGCTGGGCCATCTCCAGCCCGCGGTCCCAGGTCAGCGAGCGCCGCAACTCCGCCGGAAGTTGTCGCACGTGCTGGATCAGGGCGGCCACCACGGTGGCCGTGTCCTTGCCGGGCACCTTCACCAGCGTGCAGAAGCGCGAATGACGCTCCACCAGTGTGGCCACGTGGCTGTTGCCAGCTCCGCGCAACAGATCGCCCTCCCAATGACCAGGAATGGCACGATCTTCGACTTCCGCAGGTCTTTCGCTGATGGAGATGGCATCGACGATCTTGCCTTGGGAATGTCCGCGAACGCTGGCATGCCGCGAGCGGCGGATCCGCCGCTGGGTTCGCAAGTGCTTGATCAGCTCCTGTTTCAGCGCTCCCCGCGCTTGAACGAACAGACTGCGATAAATCGTTTCGTGAGACACGCGCAGGCTCTCCTGCTTGGGGTACTGGTGCCTCAACCAGCCGGAAATCTGCTCCGGCGACCAGTCCTGCATCAGTTTACTCGCAACGATCTCTTGCAGTTTGCTATGCGTGGCCAGCCGGCACGGCTTGGGCCGCAGGGCCGACTCCCACGCCTGTTGATCGGCTTCATTGGCGCGATACTCCGCGCGCCCGCCATGGCGGGCTACCTCTCGGCTCACGGTAGAGCAAGCGCGATGTAGACCTTCAGAGATGACCCGCATCGAGTAGCCACTGGCGATTCCCCGGGAGATGTCTTCCCGCTCCGCCAGGGTGAGAGCCACGGGCGAACGGCGGCGGGCCGGTGGAGCAATCCCCCCGTGACGCGCCAACAAAAATCGAATGACCACATGGTCCTTGCCGAGCGCTCGACCAATCGCATGTAACGACTGTCCCGCCTTCCAACGGCTCCACATCTCGGCCCGCTGGCCGGCAGAAAGCTTCCATCGTCTCGCTGGCTTCATAAACACCACCTTTTAGGAAAAAGATTTATACCAGGTGGTGTTGCATCGACCGGTTGAGCCGGCAGGGAATATCGGAAAGTGGGAATTCGGCGAGTCTACTTAATCCACATGCAGTCTCCGTAGCTGTAGAAGCGGTAGCGCGCCTGCACGGCGTGCCGGTAGGCCTCCAGAATGAACTCCCGCCCGGCAAACGCGCTGACCAGAACAAGTAGCGTCGAT
>DATDGY010000100.1:0-4335 GCA_036521855.1 Candidatus Angelobacter sp. | reverse complement strand
GTTGAAGACCGCAGAGCGCGGACGGGCGCAGATACTTTCCCAGGCGTTGGGCAATGTCCCCGAAAAGCAGTCCATACTCGATCTGCCGCTGGTTCAAGAGGTCCTTAAGAGGCAAAACGAAATTGTTATGGATTATTCGCTAACCAACGATGAATCATTTTTGTGGGTTATCACCCCCAAGAAACTCAGGTGGTTTCGTTTGCCCTCTCACTGGCTACTCCACCCTCGGGTTGATGCCTACAGGCAGGACGTGGTAGATCGCCCTCGCACGATCGAAGACTCCTCCGCTCTACAGGAGCTTTACAAAACTCTGGTTCAACCAGCGGAGAGCCTAATTCCGAAGGGCTCGCGAGTCGTGGTGATCTCCAGCAAGATACTCTCTCTGATTAACTTTGAGGCGCTGATTGTGCCCGGAGAGCATCCTCATTACTGGATTGAGGATGTTGAGGTCGAAACTGCCAGCTCGCTTGCGCTGCTGGCGCACTCCACGCCCGCAGGAGCCAAAACTGCCAACCGCAAGAAAGAACTGCTTCTGGTGGGGGCGCCCATTCCAGCCGATAACTCCCTTCCCGTCTTAAAACACGCCGTCGAAGAGATGGACCGCGTGCGTAGCCATTTCCCTATCGACCGGGAAACCATCATCTCCGGCAAGGACGCCGTCCCTCAGGCGTACCGTGCCAGCAACCCCGGACAATACCGTTTGATCCACATTGACGCTCACAGCCTGCCTAGCGACCTGAGTCCGCTCGATTCCTATATCGTCCTCTCCCCAGCCGCGGATAATTCGTACAAGCTCTACGCCCATGAGATCGAGGGCGCGCCGCTTCACGCGGACCTGGTGACGATCTCCGCGTGCTACAGCGCGGGCAGCCGCTGGTATCAGGGAGAAGGCATCGTGGGGCTGGGATGGGCATTCCTGCGCGCCGGCGCCCACCAGGTAGTGGCCTCGTTGTGGGCGGTGGACGATGCCTCAACGCCCCAGCTCATGGATGATTTTTACGGTGAATTGAGCCGGGGAAAATCTCCCGGCGAAGCCTTGCGCGACGCCAAGCTGAACATGCTTCATTCGGGTGGCCAGCGCAGCAAACCGTACTACTGGGCTTCTCTGCAGTTGTATACCGGATCGTAGGCTTTCCGCTGAATGCGCGTTCATGGATTACGCGTACCGTGCTAGCTCATGCGTGGCCGGTCGCGGCGGCGGCGATCGAAGCGCGCCAGATCCACGATAGCGCCGATCATGTCCGCGTAGGACCGCCCTGATTTCTTGGCGGCCATGAAAAACTCGGAGTTGCTGGAGAGCCACGGGTTCGGGTTGGCCTCGATCACATAGACCTCGCCCTTGCTGGTAAGGCGCATATCGACGCGAGCGTAGTCGCGCAGCTTCAGCGTCCGGTAAGCGGCCAGGGCGGTCTCGGCCAGACGCTCTGTCGTTTCTTCATCCAGGTCTTCGACCGGCGCCGATTTGGTGGCCTTGTAAGCCTCGCTGTCTTTTTCCCATTTGACCTCGGTGCCCGCGACTTTGGGCATACCGGCGGGCAGGCGCGAAAGGTCTAGCTCGACCAACGGCAGCACTTCCGGATTCTGGTTGCCCAGGATAGCTGCATAGATTTCCCGGCCTTCGATGTACTCTTCGATCAGCGCCGGCGATTCAAACTCTTCCTGCACGTACTGGATGCGCTGCATCAGCTCCTTCACGCTGCCGACCACGGAATCTTTGTCGATGCCGATTGAGGCGTCCTCGGAAATCGGCTTCACGATCAGGGGAAAGGAGATGTCGTGGCTGTGTTCGAGCGTTCCCTGGTAGCAGGTGGCAAAGAACGGAGTGCGGATGCCGTGAAAATCGAAAATCTTCTTGGCCAGGGCTTTGTCCTGGGCCAGGAACAGGGCTTGGGGGCCGGCGCCGGTGTAGGGACGTCCCAGCAGATCGAGGTAGGCGGCCACATGCATCTCTTTGTGATCATCGCCGGCGTAGGACTCCACCAGGTTGAAGAACAGGTCGGTTTCCGAGCGGGCCAGTGCGTTGAGGGTCTTGTCCGTGCCATCGAGCACCACATAACTGGGCTCGTAGCCTAGTTTATCCAGCGCCTCAAAGATCTCCTCGTGATCGTGCTTCTCCCTTTTCTTCTTTCGCTTGCCGCGACGCTTCTTGTTCTCCGGCTCCGGGGCCTGCTCTTCCTCACCCCAGTTCTCGTAGAGAACAGCGACTCTGAATTTCTTCTCCGTATCCATACTCAAACCTGATGCCTTGCAGTTCGACGAATCAATTTAGATTCCTGTTGACGTTCATACCGTTGCTGTTCCGCCGGCATTCAGTTCGACCACAGCCCGGCAATTGCCAGGCAGCGATCCGCTCGCCGGGCCCACCTTTCATGATTGCATAAATTTACCGCGCGTGATGTAGTTCATGGCCAGCGCCGTGGCATACACCGTGATCTCGGTCAGGTACTCGCGTTCTTTCTTGACGTCGGCTTGCAAACCGAGTTGTCCCACGCGCGCTTCCATGGACTCCACCAGTTGCTTGACCAGGGGCCGCTGCACTCCGGTCCAGTAGGTAAGTTTGTCCACCAGGGACTTGCGATTGTCGCGGAGCACGTCGGCGGCCGGGCGCACTCCCCGTTTCCTGTGGCGCCCGATCTTGAAAATGTCCTGAAGATCGGCATCGAGCGGCAGATCGCCCGGCGACGGCTGGTCGTTCAGGATGGCTTCGTAAAAATCCGCGACCGTGGTGTCCATGTCGTCCACGGTAATGTCCTTGCGCCCGCGCGGCCGCAAGGGCGGAGCATCGCCAAACTGCTTGGCGACACGATTCACGTAGCGGAGTTTCTCGATGGCCGGCCATCCTTGATACCTCTTGCGCCAGCCCGAACCGGGGGTAAGCCACACCGCGAAGGTTTCGGCAAAGTCCTCATCGGGATGTTTCTGCGCGTACCATCCCTCCATGTGGCGTACGTAGCGGCGGGAAAACGCGACCGGCCGGTAGTCGTCGCGGTAGCGCCGGCGATAGGGCCCGAACAGCTGCTTCCATTCCTGGGTCTTATACAAGCCGTAGGCGTAATTGATGGCGTGTCCGGCTTCGTGGCGCAGGTACATCATGATCTGCCGGCCGTCCTCCAGGTCGTTGATCTCCTTCTCCAGGCGCGACAGACGGGGATCGGCGAGATAAAAGGGAATGCCGATGACCGGCTCTCCGGAGGGGCATCCCCACTCGTCCGTGAGATAGCAGGCGGGCCGGAACTTTCTCAGTCCCTTGCGGTCCAGCTCGCGATAGAGCTGCTGCACGAAACGCTCCAGAGGAGAGCCTTCGAGCTTCAGCCCCAGTTCCCGGATGGGTTTGCCCAGGATCTCCTGGGTATCACGAGGTGCTTTTTCCAGAACGCCCAAATCGACTCCGTGAAGAGAATGCGCGGCCGCCGGCCGCGCCAGAACAGCCTATGGGAGAAGGTTAGCATGGGCGCGACAGGACGAAGCAGTTACTCCCGGCATACGGCTACCTGAGAGAGTTCGATTCTACGCAGTCGCGAGTCGCGCGTTCATCAGGCTGCAAGTGTGTTTCGGTTTGGAGCTTTTTAGCCTCCCGCGGTGACTGGCATCGTCCGCGAAGCCGGAGCTTCCGTGCTCCGAACCAACTGCCGAAGACACCAGATCGCCACCGGTGCACAGACCACGACCTGGGCCACGTGAATCCAAAACCATGTGTCCGCGCCTCCTTCCGTAACCAGCCGGCGCGTGGCATCGCGCGGCCATACCAGCACGAAGAAGGTCAGGTCGGCCATCGCATGGACGACGATGCTGGGAAGGATCGAGTTGGCCAGGCGTGCGGTTACGCCGGCCGCAACTCCGAACAGGAAGTACACGGACAGCTTCGTCCAGAAAAATCCGTGGGTGAGATGGGCCGCCGCAAACAGGGTGGATGAGATCACGATGGCAGTGGGAGCGCGGAAATTGCGTTCCAGGATGGATTGCGCGTAGCCGCGGAACGCCGCTTCTTCGGAGAATGGCGCGGCCAGCGACGACATCAGCAGAGTCGCGACCACTGTCAGTAGAGGGTAGCGCGACATGTCCGGCAGCACGTTCGCCGGCGTCCGGGAAACCTGGAAGAAGACGATCCAGAGGCCGCTGAGAGCCGCGATCAAGAAGACGCCGCCCACGAGCGCCCAGACGAAGGTCCGGCTGGAGACCGCCGAGGCACGCAGGTTGCGGCGCCGGGCTTCTGCCGTGCGCCGCGGCCACCAGCGTCCGCCCAGGTACTGCCACATCACCCAGAGCACAACCGCCATCACCGCTGCTGACCAGGGAATCCGTGGACTCACCCTAAGGTTCGTAAACAGAAGCGCT
>DATDGY010000099.1:0-13367 GCA_036521855.1 Candidatus Angelobacter sp. | reverse complement strand
TGCGCCTGCATCACCAGCGGTATCCACAGGTCGGAACGCAGCCCGGTCTGGGCTCCCTGAAACAGCGGCGGCGTAATGCCTACGATCGTGTACGGGTGATGGTTGATGTTGATCTTTTGTCCGACCGCCGAATCCCGGCCGCCGAAGTGGCTCTGCCAGAAGCCATAGCTGATGACGGCTACCGGTGCGGCGCCGGGCTTTTGCTCTTCGACCGGGAGAAATCCACGTCCGCGAAAGGGCGCCACGCCGAGAACATCAAAGTAATTTGCCGAAGCCTCCGTGGCCCACACGCGTTCGGGCTTTCCCAGGCCGGTCAGGCTCACGGGAAGCATGTTAAAAGCAAGGATGCCGGAAAAGCTCTGGTTGGCCTCGCGCAGGTCCCGGATGTCCGGATACGAGAAAGCCATGTCGTTCATCGAGCTGCCGCGGGTGAGTGTCACCAGGCCCCGTGTATCCGATACGCCGGGCAATGGATTCAGCAGAGTCGAGTTGATCCAACTGAAGATGGTGCTGTTGGCGCCGATCCCCAACCCCAGGGTCAGCACCGCCACCACGGTAAAGCCGGGCGACTTGCTCAGCGTGCGCCAGGCGTAACGGATGTCCTGAAACAGGTTCCTCATAGGTGTGCTCCTAATTCTGCTACTCGTGTCGCAGCGCGATCACCGGGTCCACCTTCATGGCGCGGCGGGCGGGGATGTAGCAAGCGGCCAGCGCCACCACGCACAACAGCACGGCCACGCCGATGAAGGTGAGAGCATCGGTTGCGGTGACGCCAAAAAGAAGGGCCCTCAGAAAGCGCGTGAGCGCGAACGAGAACAGCAGGCCCAAGACCACGCCCGTCACCGTCAGGCGCAGACCTTGGCTCAGAACCAGGCGCAACACGTTACGCTGTTGCGCTCCCAACGCCACGCGGATTCCGATTTCGCGTGTGCGTTGTCGGGTGGTGTAGGCGATCACTCCGTAGATACCCACTGCCGCCAGGAGCAGCGCTATGATGCCGAAGGCGCCGGTCAGGGTGCCGGCCATCTTTTCCAGTGTGCTGGCGGCATCCACCCGCGATTTGAGCGTAGCCACGTCGAACAGCGGCAGATCACCATCCAGTTCATGGACTGTCTTCTCGACCGCGGATGCCACACTCAGCGGATCGCCGGAGGTCCGCACATGGATGACAGCCGAGGAAACATAGTTCTGGTACAGGGGCAGATAAATGAAAGGCTGCGGCGCTTCGTTCAAATTCTCGTAATTGCTGTTCCGGGCCACCCCGACCACGTAGTTCCAGCCGCCGCCTGTTGACAGCCGTTTGCCGATGGCGCTTTGATGCGGCCAATAGCGCTCGGCTGCCGCCTGATTGACCACCACCACTGGCTGGCTGGCCTCCTTGTCCTGAGGAGTGAATTCACGTCCGGAGATCAGAGGGATTTCCATGGTCCTCAAGTAGTTCGGGCCAACCACGGCACTGCCAATTTCCATCGACTCGTCATGCTGGGGTACGTAACCCTCTGGTTGGATGTTACTGGAACTCCAGGTGAACCCCAGCGGCAGCCATGTGGCCAGACTTGCCGAGCGCACTCCCGGCACGGCCTCCAGCTTGGAAACAAGCAGGCGCTCGAACTGCGCGCCATCGGCGTCGCTGTAACCGGCAGGAAAGAGTTCGAAGGTGGCCAGCAGAACGTTGTCGGGTTTGAAGCCGGGATCGAAGCGCTGCGCGTTCCCGAAACTGCGGAGGAAAAGGCCGGCGCAGATCAGCAGGAGCAACGAGAGAGAAATCTGCGCAACCGCCAGGCCGCTGGAGAGCCTGACCTTTTCCGGTCCTCCGGACGCACTGCCCACACCTTCCTTCAATACCGCTAGCGGAGTTATGCGGGAGGAGCGCAGCGCCGGAAGAATGCCGAATATAACGCTGGTCGCCACCGAGAGCAACATGATCGCCAGAAACACGGCCCGGTCCGTGCCGACGACGAGCGAGACGGGAAGATTGGAAGCTGGTATGAAGCGCGCAAACGTCCCCGCGGTCCAGGTTGTAAGCAGCATGGCGGCAACGCCGCCGGCCAGCGCCAGCATGAGACTTTCCACCAGGAGTTGGCGGACCAGGCGCCAGCGTCCCGCGCCCAGCGACAATCGGATGGCGATCTCGCGCCGCCGCGCCACCGAGCGGACCAATAGGAGATTCGCGACGTTGGCGCAAGCCAGCAGCAGAACAACGCCGGCCAGGGCCAGCAGCATGGGGAGCAGGACATAAAGGTAGCCATTCGCCCCAAGCGGGGAACGCCACATCGGGTAAAGCGTGACCACGTTGCTGCTGTGGTGGGAATCAGGATACTGCTGCGCAATCCGCCGCAGGAGCAGGCTCATTTCTTCCTGTGCTGGCTGGGTCCCGATGCCCGGTTGCAGGCGGCCCACCAGCAACAGCCAATTGACTTCGCGCAGTGGAAACAAGTCTGCGCCCGGCACGATCTGGTGGTCCATCACCAAAGGAATCCACAGCTCGGAACGCAAGCCGGTCTGGGCGCCTTGAAACAGTGGCGGCGCCACGCCCACAACTTCGTAGGGATGGTGGTTGATGTTGATCTTCTGGCCGATCACTGAATCACGGCCGGCGAAATGGCTCTGCCACAGGCGATAGCTGATCACTGTCACCGGCGCTCCGCCCAGCTTCTGGTCCTCCTCCGGGATGAAACTACGCCCCAGGATGGGCTGCACGCTAAGTACCTGAAAATAATTCGCCGAGACCTCCGCCGCCCAGATGCGCTCGGGTTTGCCCACGCCGGTTAAACTCACGGGTTTCAGACTGAAAGCGGTGATGCCGGAAAAACTCTTGTTGCGGTCGCGCAGATCCTTGAAGTCCGGGTAGGAGAAAGCGGTTTCGTTGATGGATGTCCCACCGCGGCCGAGAGACACCAGGCCCCGCGCGTCTGACGCTCCGGGCAGGGGATTAAGCAACGTGGAGTTGATCCAACTGAGAATGGTGCTGTTGGCGCCGATTCCCAATCCCAGGGTCAGCACCGCCACCACGGTAAAGCCGGGCGACTTGCTCAGCGTGCGCCAGGCATAACGGAGGTCTTGAACCAGGCTTCGCATAATGCGTCCAGCCAGGAATAGGGGCAATTCCCTTGCCCAGCGATGAGGCGTGTCAACTCATTGATTGTAAAGGACACACCAATAATTCCCGGACTCCGGGAATGGCCTCCATGGTCGGTTATGGGATGCCGCTGTGCGAAAACGGACAGCCGGAATCACCGTATATGAAAGATCGAGACCGTCAACTTTCCGTTGACGATTTCTGCCTTGCGCCAGGAGCTGCGGTCGTTCAACGACACCCAGCGACGTTCCTCCGTGCGGTAGTGCCAGTCCTTATCGTTCTGGTACAAGATCTGCAGCCCCTTGCCTTCCAGGATGTTGAGGATGCTGTTGTCGTGCGAGTTGCGCTCGTCGAAGTCGGTGGAGGCACGCTGGCCCATCTCGGAATAGATTTCGTTCAACTCGAGCAGCAGGCGATTTACTTCTTCGTCGAGCGGCTCGGCGTTGAGCCCGATGCGGCGCGCCTCCTGCAGCATGATGGGATAACTGTGCGCCGGGTATCCGGAGTTGAGCGTGTCACTGATCTGCTCGGCCTTGGCGGCATCTTTCAGATGGTAAGAAAGGATCTCGATGCACAGCTTGGTGGAGAGCGCGCTCGACCGGTCCGCCGCCCCGATCACCAGCGGATGCACGTGCGTAAACAGCGCTTCGTAGGGATTGGCCGCTTCCTTGTCCGATTCTTTCTGCCACAAGCGCACCACGCGCTGCAGCTCGTCCTGGCTTACGCTCACGCGATTGTTGTCACGATCAATGGGCGAGAGATCGTGGGTCAGCGAGGTGTCCACGGCGGAGAGATGCGCCAGCGGCCCCATCAGGATCTTGTCCGCGCCCAGGGCCAGCATGGTCGCGGCCGAAGCGCACTCCAAAGGCGCGATGGCCGTGAGCTGTCCCGCGAACTGGCGGAGCAGGTTCACCATGCGCAGCGATGCCTGGCCATACCCTCCGTCGGACTTGATGAACAATGACAGGCGCTCCACCTTGCCCATGCTGCGCAGGATGCCGTAGAGGCCGATCACATCGTTGCTGCAGATCGATCCGCTGGGCGAATTCCAGTAGGTGATCAGCCGCTCTCCCAGCTTCTCTTCGATCGCGCCGATGACTTTCTGCGTGCGTTCGTAGAGAATCGGCGGATGCTTGGGCTCGGGCCGTAGCGGCTGTGGCGGCGCTGGCGGCGCCTGGGGCTGTCGTTTGAACATCGGTGGGCAAAGTGTACTACACGCGCATGCTTACCGGCTGGCGAGCGTAGAATGACATGGGATCGTCGATGATGTGAAGGAGATGCGGTGCCAAAGAACAGAGCGAGAAAAAACATACATAACAAAAAACAAGCGAAGATGCGCGCCAGAAACCGCGCCCTGAGGGAGACCGTGCCAGCGCCTCGCAAGACCGTGTCCAAGCCCGCGCCCGCGAAATAGCGTTGCCGGTGGAGCGGGCGAAAACGGCGGGCACGGTAATCAAGTACTAGAGCAGCTGACCAACCACGGCTTCGCTAACGCGAAGCCGAAGCGATCAAGAGCTTCCAATCGACAAGGCCGGGAAAAGAACCCAGCACTCGGGCAGGAAGTCCGAGAAAGCCGGGAAATTCGATCGAGCCGCGAGTTCCTATACCACTTCAATTTGAAACAGCGGGGCTTGAAAACTCCGTGAATCAGAGAAGGCATGCTTTTCGCGGCCATAAATGGCCGCTCTTCCACTAGGGGACACGTCGCTTGATACTGTTTGACGCGGACAAAGGGTGATAATGGTTAACTGATGAGCGCCGCCCCACAATCCGCCGGAGTTCTCAGCTTCGAGCAGGCCCGAGAGACTGTCCTGAAGCACTGTCGGCAGATCCCGCGGCCGCCGAGCGAAGACGTTACCCTGCTTCAAGCTCTGGGACGCGTGTTGGCCGGGCCCGTCAAAGCTGACCGCAACTTTCCTCCGTTTCCTCGGGCCACGCGCGATGGCTACGCCGTGCGCGCCGCCGACTTGAGCTCCGTGCCGGCGACGCTGCGCGTGGTAGGACAGATCAAGGCCGGCGCTAGTATCGATCGCGCAGTCAAGGCGGGCGAAGCCGCAGAGATCATGACCGGCGCGGCGGTCCCCGAAGGCGCCGATGCCGTGGTGATGGTGGAATACACGTCCGCCAAAAACACCGCCGGGCGAAGTGAAATTGAAATTCAAGTCGAAGTCCAACGCGCCGTGAGCGCCGGCGAAAACATTGTCCCCGTTGGCGCCGAGGCCCGAGTCGGCCAGGAGATTCTGCCGCGAGGCATGCGGCTGGGTCCGGCGCAGATCGCCATGGCGGCGGGCGCGGGCCAGGCCAGGATCAAGGTCTATCGCCGGCCGCATGTGGCCATTCTCGCGACCGGCGACGAGCTGGTGGAAGTCTCCAAAACCCCAGGACCATTCCAGATCCGCAACAGCAACAGTTTTTCGCTGGCCGCGCAGGTCACGGCTGCGAGCGCCGAGGCCATGCGGTTGCCGGTGGCGCCCGACGAGCCGCGCAAGCTGGCTACGCTGATCCACGCCGGCCTGGCCGCGGACATGCTGCTGATTACCGGTGGCGTCTCCATGGGCAAGTTCGATCTGGTGGAGGCGGTCCTCAAAAAACTGGGGGCAGAGTTCTTCTTTACCGGCGCAATGATTCAGCCGGGACGTCCAGTGGTCTTCGGCCAGATCGAGCTCTCCGGCTTGAGCAACGGCTCGGGAAAGGTTCGCCGCCCGTCCGATCCGGGACCCATCGAGGAAGGAAACGCCCTCCCCGGCAGAAGGATGATTCCGTTCTTCGGCTTGCCGGGAAACCCCATCTCTGCCATGGTGTGCTTTGATCTGTTTGCCCGGCCGGTGCTGGATGCGCTTAGCGGCGCCGCGCCGGCGCGGCTGCCGGTAGCCAAGGCCCGGTTGCGCAAGGCGGTCAAGACCAAGACCGGGCTGACCAGATTTCTGCCGGCCGTCGTGTCATCAACAAACCAGTTGCCAGCGAACCAGGAAGGCGGCATATTCGAGCCCGAAGTGGAAGTCTTGGCGTGGCAGGGGTCGGGCGACTTGCTGGCTTCAGCCCAGGCCAATTGCTATCTTGTAGTCCCGCCGGACCGGGATTCGATGGCGGCGGGCGAGATGGTTTCGATTGTGATGCGCTGACCAAAGCTCTTCGACGAAAGCTAATTGATGCCGAAAACAGTGCTGCCCAAAACGAAGACCACAAAGGCCGCGAAAAACAGTGCGAAAAAGCTGTCGCACTACGACCGCGCGGGCCGGGCGGGCATGGTGGATGTTTCCGCCAAGGCCGCGACGCGCCGCGAGGCTGCGGCTTCGGCCTTTGTGGCCATGTCCGCGGAGGTTCTCCAGGCGCTGCCCCGGAATCCCAAGGGCAATCCGCTGGAAGTGGCCAGAATTGCAGGAATTAGCGCGGCCAAGCGAACTTCAGAATTGATACCTATGTGTCATCCGCTGGCGCTCTCTTTCGTTGATGTGACCACCGAGGTATGCGAGAATGGCATCAAGGTTTGCTCTCAAGCCGCCACTACGGCCCAGACCGGTGTGGAAATGGAGGCGCTGGTGGCCGTCAGCGTCGCCGCGTTAACCGTCTACGACATGTGCAAGGCGCTGGACAAAGGCATCGCGATTCGCGAGATCGTCCTGGAGCGCAAGTCCGGCGGAAAGAGCGGAGAGTATCGGCGGAAGGTTCC
Organism: Candidatus Angelobacter sp.; assembly: GCA_036521855.1. Taxonomy (GTDB): domain Bacteria; phylum Acidobacteriota; class Terriglobia; order Terriglobales; family Acidobacteriaceae; genus Angelobacter. Next base: position 6,618 of record DATDGY010000099.1, on the reverse strand, counting down.
CCCGACCGCAGTAATGAAATAAGTTCTCATCATGCCTAGCAATATCAAGGTCCTGCTCGTCGACGATAACCCCATGGTTCTGGAGCTAATGCGTCAGGCCCTGGCCCAGTTTTCGTCGGTGCAGACGCTGTCCGACGGCGCGGACGCCTTGCTCAAGGCCATCGATGAGAAACCCGACCTGATCATTACCGACTACGCGATGAACGGCATGGACGGCCGGCAATTGCTGCAGAAGATCAAGGCCCGGGCCGCCACCGCTACCATCCCCGTGATCCTGATGGCCAGCAAAGCCGACATCAACGAGCGGCTCAAGGCCCTGGGCGACGTGGTGGAAGACTTCGTGGAAAAGCCCTTCTTCGTGAAGGAAGCGGCGGCGCGCATCAAGAAGCTGGTGGACAAGATCACGCTCGAAAAGATGGCCCGCGAGGCCCCGGCCGAGGGCGTGCTGCGCGGCAGCCTGGCCCAGATGAACGTGCTGGACCTGCTGCAATCGCTGGATATGGGCCGTAAGACCTGCGCTCTTACCCTCACCAACAACGGCGACAACTGCAAGATGTTCTTTACCGACGGCCAGATCAATCACGCACACTACGGCAAAATCAAGGGCGATGAGGCCGTCTACAAAGTGCTTACCTGGACCGAAGGCAGCTTTGAGATCGACTTCAAAGGGTCGAGCCAGGAGCAAACCATCACCCAGTCAACCCAGGGCCTGTTGCTCGAGGGCTTGCGGCTGCTGGATGAATCCAATCGCGATACACCAGAGAACGTGCTCGAAGCCTGACCGTGAACACCGCCGCCGTCCTGACCATCAGCGACTCGTCGTTCCAGCGCCAAAGGGAGGACCTTTCCGGGCCGGCCGTCGTCCGCATGTTGGAGGCGGTTGGGTTCAAGGTAATTCATACGTCGGTACTCCCGGATGAAAAGGACCTCATAGCGGCGCGGCTCATCGAGTGCAGCGAGGTGGCGCGCCTGGTGGTCACCGTGGGCGGGACCGGCATCGCGGCGAGAGACATGACTCCGGAAGCCACGCGGGCGGTGGCGGAACGGCTGGTTGAGGGCATCCCGGAAAAGATGCGCCTGGCCGGAGCACAAAGAACGCCTCTGGCTGCATTAAGCCGGGGGATTTGCGCTGTCCGGGGACAGGCGCTGCTGCTGAATCTGCCGGGAAGCCCGGCGGCCGCGACTGAGTCATTGCAGGCAGTGATTGAGATCCTGCCTCATGCCTTGGAATTGCTAGCGGGAAATACCGCGCATTAAGAGGCGGGGCACGGCCAGGAACAGCAGCTTGCGTCAGTTGGGTGTCGGTTTGTAGGGAAGGCAAAAGCTCTTGGCAATATGAAGCGCGGTGAGGCCGCACTGTGCGGCGTCAGGAGCAAGAATTTGTACTCAAGGGTAGACTGTCGAGCGGTTTGGAGCAGAGCGACAGCGATGTCAGGCGTCGGCAGTAACTTCGGGAAACTTGAGCTTGCTCTTGGAAAGCGCCTTGTTGAGGAGGTCTTCGATCTCCGTTTCCTCGGTATTTTTGGCCATGGCCAGTTCGGTGACCAGCAAGTAGCGGGCACGTTCCAGCATCTTCTTCTCACGGAAGGAGAGCGGCTTCTCTTTGGCCAGGAGCAGGAGACCTTTGAGCACCACGGCCACGTCCAGGAGCGAGCCGGTGCGCATCTTGTCGGAGTTCTCCTTGAAACGGTATTTCCAGTCGGTGTGGTTGTCGCACTTCCCGTCGATCAGGAAGGTGATGATCTTCGCCACTTCGCCGTTTTTCACTACTGGACGCAGGCCCACGATCCCCACGTTGTTAAAGGGGACCTCCACCCTCAGGCTGCTGGCTTTGATCCTGAGGAGGTAGAATTTCAGAACGTTGGGGCCAATCGTCCGGCTGTTGATCTGCTCAATAACCCCCACCCCGTGGTTGGGATAAACAACTTTGTCGCCAATCTGGAAGCTTAGATGACCATTCATTGAATACACCCGAAAGGGGGTTCACTCTGCGGAGGATCAGGTAAGAACAAAACCATTATAAGCTTGTTGCTGACTTTGTGCAATTCGGAAGCCCTGGTACTGCTGGAAGCCGGGATGCAAGGCTGGCTGATGAACACAGCGCGTCTTTCGCGGTATCGGTTAACGTATTCAGCATATGGGGTTTATAATGATGACTTCATCCCGAAACCCAGGTGGATTCTGGCGCAGGAGCTTGTTCAGCACGATGCCTGAGCACATAAAAAAGAAGCTGGAAGAAGAGATTCGCGTCCTGGAACACGAGCTGGCGCACGAACTTCCCAAGGAAATCAAAAAGGCCGTAGCCATGGGCGATCTCAGCGAGAACGCCGAATACCACATGGCCAAGCAAAGGCAAGAGTTCGTCAATGCCAGGTTGGGGCAGCTCAAACGACGGATGAGCGAACTGGCGCTGGTGAACCTGACCAACATCCCCAAGGACCGCGTGGCTTTCGGTTCGAGGGTGCGCGTTTTCGACAATTCGAAAGAAGAAGAAATAGAATACAAGCTGGTAACCAGCGAAGAATCAGACGTTTCCAAAGGCCTGATCTCCACCACCTCGCCCATCGGAAAGGCCCTGGTGGGTAAGAAAGTGGGTGACACCGCGCTGGTGGTCACGCCCAACGGCAAACGCGAGATGGAAGTGCTCCAACTCTTTACCATCCACGACGAGGTGCAATGACCTGGACTGGCGCTTTCGGACGAGCATGCCGGGTATTGCTGCATGCCATCGTCCGCGGTCTGGCGCTGACGCGCATCTCGCCCAACGTGCTGACCTTCATCGGGCTGGTCATCAATATTATTGCTGCGGTCCTGTTCGGCTACGCTAACTCCCAGACTTATCCGCGCATGTTTCTCTACGCCGGACTGGTGATCATCGGCGCCGGCATCTTTGACATGGTGGACGGCCGCGTGGCCCGCGCCACCAACCAGGTCACTACCTTCGGCGGTTTCTTTGATTCCGTCATCGACCGCTACAGCGACGTCGCGCTTTTCTTCGGGCTGCTGGTTTTCTACGCCCGCGAAAACCGCTTCTTCTACCTGGTCCTGGTGGCCTTTGTGATGGTCAGCTCGGTGATGGTCAGTTACACGCGGGCGCGGGCGGAGTCGCTCATTGGATCCTGCAAAGTGGGGTTCATGGAGCGTCCGGAACGCGTGGTGCTGGTGATCATCGGCGCGCTGTTTGCCCGCTTCGGCGCGATGGCTCCGGTGCTGTGGGTGCTGGCGGTGTTTTCCACGCTGACCATCATCCACCGCATCATCTATACCTACCAGCAGACCCGCATCCTCGACGCCAAGACTGCCGCTGAAGCGGCTTCTATCGCTGCTCAAGCGCCTGCGCTGGTGACCCCGTCGGCGGGCAGCAAGCCGCAGCCTGCGCAAGACCCACGTCCTATCGCTTCCGTTCATTAAAAACACCAGCACAGAGACCATGGCAAGCGATCAGCGCTTCATCGCCAGCTCGGGCTTGGGTTCTTTCACGCCCGCTGGCGCTGCGCCATCAATCACCAGGCGCGCAATCCGCTCGCGATGGAAGCTCGAATCGCCCAGCATGGTTTCAGACGCTTTGGCGCGGCGATAGTACAGGTGCAAATCGTTTTCCCAGGTAAAGCCCATTCCACCGTGCACCTGGATGCCGCGATTGCCCACCGTGCGCGCCGCGTCGCTCGAGTACATCTTGGCGATGGCCACGGCCACAGCCGCGTCGGGAGCGTTCTCTTCGAGCGCCCACGCCGCGTAGTAAGCGGCGGAACGCGAGCTCTCGGTTTCCAGATACATGTCCGCGCACTGGTGCTGGACCGCCTGATAAATCCCGATAGGCTTGCCGAACTGCTTGCGTGTTTTGGCGTAAGCCACGGTGATATCCAGCGTGCGCTGCATTCCGCCCACCATTTCGCCGGCCAGCGCGGTCGCGGCCAGCGCGAAAGCCTGGTCAAGACCGTCAGTATTGCCCAGCCGTTCCGCCGGAGTGTTGGAGAACTCCACCGAATAGATCTTGCGGGTGAGGTCGATGCCCTTCATCGGTTCAATGCGCAAGCCGGGTGCCTTGGCGTCCACGGCAAAAACGCCGTTCTTGGCGGCGACCACGATGAAATCCGCGACCGCGGCATCGGTGACGAAGAGTTTTGTCCCGGTCAGCTTGCCGCCGGCGGCCGACATCTCCAGATTGCCCGGGTCCCAGCTGGCGCCCGACTCGAGCACCGCGACCGTGGAGCGAGCGTCGCCCGAGGCAATGCGCGAGAGGTATTTTTTCTTCAGCTCCGGCGAAGCCACGGCGTTGATCACCGCGCCGGCCAGCGCCACGGTCGAGAAAAACGGACCGGGAAGAAGCGCGAATCCGGCTTCCTCCATCAGCAGAATGAGCTCGACCTTGCCCAGGCCCATCCCGCCGCAGTCTTCAGGAGAGATGATTCCGGTAAAGCCCTGTCCCGCCATCTTGGTCCAGAGCTCGGCGTCGTAGGCGGTGGGTGTTTCCATCAACCGCCGGGTCTCGGCGATCGGACACTCCCCGGCAAAGAACTTCTGCGCCGTATGTTTCAAGATCTGCTGACTCTCGCTCAGTCCAAATTGCATGGTTGTCTCCTCAACAAAAACCGTCTCTATTGGATCGCAGCCGCGTCGCGGCACCGAAGGACATATTCGATGGCAGCCTCGCGGTCCCGGAATTCACCCACTTGCATCCGCTTGCCCGGCACATGATCGAATACATGGCTGGCAAACTTGATCAGAATCTGCTTGGTCTTCGCATCCAATTTCACTTCTTCACTCCGCATGGTCGCGAGGACCTTGTGGTCAATCTCTCCGTCTTCAATCTGCTCCATCAGGGCCAGCGGATCGCAGTCCACGATCTCGCCGCTGCGCAAGCGCCTGACGGTCAAGACAAAGCAGTCGACGTTGTCTCCATCCTCGGCGCTGGTATCCAGGATGAACCCGTACGGCAGCGGATAAGCCCGCGAAACCTGCGTAGTTCCCTTCAACTCCAGTGTCTTCTCGTCGTGGAGATGCTTCACGAACGAGCCGGCCTCGTTTTCGATGAAGACTTTCAACCGTGTCGCCCCCTGGGTGTCGTTGTTTTCCGATCCGCGTTTATCCGTGTCAATCAGCGGTAAGATTTGTTTTGGGTTTTCCGCCTTGGCTAATTGCCATTTGCTAATTGCCTCTCTCAATAACTTTTTGGCAGACCCAAGACGAAGTGCCCAATGATGTTTCTCTGAATCTCTGACGTTCCCGCTTCGATGGTGTTGCCGCGGGTGCGCAGGTATCCGTAGGCCCAGATGCCGTTGTCCACGGCATGATCGTCCCCGGCCTGCAACTGTCCGTAGGGTCCGAGCAGCTCTTGGGCGATCTGCTGAAAGCGCTGGTTCAGCTCGCTCCAGAAAATCTTCATGATCGACCCTTCCGGCCCGGGGACGCCGGTAGCGCTGATGCGGCTGAAAGCGCGCATCTGGTTGGCGCGCATGATCTCAATCTCGGCGTAACACTGCGCCAGTTTTTGACGGAAGAGCGGATCTTCGGCCGCGGTGTGGCCGTTGCGCTGCGTCCTGTGGGCTAGATCGATCAGCCGCTCCATGTTGCGACGATAGGTCACCTGCAAGCCGGCGCCGAAACTTCCGCGCTCGTGCATCAGCGTGCCCATGGCCACGCCCCAGCCCTGGTTGACCTTGCCCACCACGTTCTCCGCCGGTACCTGGACGTCATGGAAGAAGAGCTCGTTGAACTCGGTCTCGCCGGTCATCTGCCGCAACGGACGCACATCCACGCCCTTGGACTTCATATCCACCATCAGCACGGTCAGGCCCTTGTGCTTTTCCGCCGACGCGTCGGTGCGCACCACCAGCTCGCACCAGTCGGCCGCCCAGCCATAGCTGTTCCAGACTTTCTGGCCGTTCACCACGTAGTGGTCGCCTTCGAGCTCGGCCTGGCAGCGGACATTGGCCAGGTCGGAGCCGGCGTCGGGCTCGGAGAAGCCCTGGCACCAGATTTCTTCCGCGCTCAGGATCTTGGACAGCCAGCGCTTCTTCTGCGCATCAGTGCCGAATGCGATGATGGTCGGCCCGATAATCCCCAGCCCCAGCACGTTGGCCAGTGGCGGCGCACTCACCTGGGCCATCTCCTGCCAGAAGATCACCTGCTGCATCAGGCTGGCGCCGCGTCCGCCGTATTCCTTGGGCCAGGAGATGCCCGCCCAGCCGCCGTCATAGAGCTTGCGCTGCCAGCGCCTCAGGTATTCAAAACGCTGCTTCATCGAGTCGTCGCGACGCTCGTCCCAGTCGGTGGGGACGTTCGCGGCAAGCCAGGCTCGCAACTCGTCGCGAAAGGCAAGTTCTTCTTGATTGAGATTCAAATCCATTTGCAACCCTCGATCTTCAGATGTCGGTCTTCAATTGAATGAGTATTCCAAATAAAAATGAACAACCGTTCATTCCAGGCGGCCAATAGTGTAGCACTTGGTGGTCAGCCAGCAACGCCGGCCCGTCATTTTAACTTCCAAAAATCAGCAATCGCGCGAATATAGCCGATCCGACCCCTGATCACCCGATCACCAAATCACCAGATCACCCGATTTTGCCGTACTTCTTCTTGAATATGCAGAATTCTGTCACGTCCGATCCCGCAGCC
>DATDGY010000098.1:0-4749 GCA_036521855.1 Candidatus Angelobacter sp. | reverse complement strand
GTGTGCATGGAAGACTTCAAATCAGCGGTCCGGCTGTCGTTTTCTTGATCGTTATTCTGCTTGGGCTGAAACTTGCGAAGCCGGCCGAATCGGAGAGGCTCGCCGTTTATTTGAAAGGCCCTAATGGCCTTTTGAATGATGGAATAGTAAATATACGAATTGGTGCCTACTCGCAGTCGACTCGGCTGGGGCCGAGGCAGTCTGCCGATTTTGACATACCCGCGGAATATCTTGGAAAACCCTTGCAAGTAGATTCGTCCGTTCCGGACTATGACCCGGTTACAGATCAGCTTTCTACGATCCCTGCGGATCACGCCGTTTATTTGACACTGAAATGCTCGCGCTCTCCGTGTGTAGCGCACTAGCCTAACTATCAGCCCGCGTTTGGCGTCCCTTGAACGGATTGGTTGGCGTGATCGGCATGAAATCCCCAGCCTACCTACCTCGTTCCGAAACTTCGCAATGGAACCCCTCGACGTCCGGGCCGGCAATCCCACTGCACCAGTGAATCCTGCGGCGGGAGCCGGCAGAGGTCGGGGCGGTGGTCCTCAGGCGGTACCCGCCAGCGCGGCCGAGATTCGTGCCATGCTGGAGAACGCGGCCTCCAGGAAGTGAATTCGGTCATACGAAGGACGACACCATGAAGAAGCCCTCTTGGTCCAACGCCATTCTGCTTGCCATTATCATTGTGGCGGTTGCGCACGGGCAGGCACAGCGCGCCCCCGCAGTTCCTCAGATGCGCGGCGACGGTCCTTCACCTCCGGCCAAGCCTTTTTCGATCACGAGGAGCGATCCTGCGCTCGACAACATCATCTCTCCGGGAGCGAAGCTGGTGGAACTTGGGCGCGGCTTTGGTCTCACCGAAGCCGGGTTGTGGATCGCCGAACGGCCCAGTGGCTACTGGATTTTTGCAGGCCTACTTGACAATGTCCTCTACAAGGTCACGCCACAGAAGCAGGTGTCCGTCTTCATGGAGAGGGCTGGTTATACCGGCAACGATCCTGAGCATGTCGGCGCGCAGACTCGTTCCGGTCGCAGTCATGTGCTTCTGATCGGTCCGTCCTGCACGGGCATGGATCACCAGGGCCGCGTGATCTGGTGCGCCGACAACGATCGACAAGTGATGCGCCTGGAGAAGGACGGCACGCATACGCTGTTGTCTGGCGGAATGGACGGCCGCAGGTTCAGCGGCCCGAACGACATCGCGATCGCGGCGGACGATGCGGTCTATGTTACGGACAACGATTTCGGCCTGCGCGACGGCGGCAGGAATCCCGACAAGCAGCTGCAGAATGGCATCTACCGGATTACGGAAGGCAAGACGACGCTCGTGCTGAGTGGCGCAGATCTCGGTGGTACTCCGAACGGTATTGCGCTGTCGCCTGATGGTAAGTGGATGTACCTGTCCACTGCAAATCGTCAGATGCGGCGATATGCCGTCAAATCCGATGGCACGCTAGGCTCATTTACCGTCTTTACTGAAGGCGTCGGCATCGGTGACGGCGAGAAGACCGACATGGCAGGCAATGTGTTCTCGACCGGCGGGGCTGGCCCCGGCATCATCCGCATCACTTCGCCTGAGGGCAGGCTGCTCGGCACCATCAATCTGCCCATCTACGGCGGCGAGCCCAAGAGGCAGATCTGTGCAACAAACGTCGCATTCGGCGGTCCGGATGGCAGGACCCTGTTCATGGCGGGATGCGATTCCGTCTACACGATCCAGTTGAAGGCACCTGGGATCGTGCCGGCGCACAACGTGAACAAGTAGGAGCATATATATGTCAACACGCGTATTGCAGGCCGCCAGGTCTGCCGTTCTCGCCGTGGCGCTGGCAGCACTCGTCGGCACCACAAGCGGACAAGTGAAACCTAGCGTGAAGGCGCTGACGCTGACGCCGATGGACTACATCGAAATCCGGCAGCTCGTCAACCGGTACGCGTTCGCTCTCGACACGGGCAGCAACAACGGATACGACTACGCCGATTTGTTTGCCGCAGACGGCGAGTTCATGCGGCCGTATGCGAAAGGGCGGGAGCAGCTTGCGGCGCTCGCGCGCGGTCCGCGTCTCGGTCCGGACAACACCGTGCACTACATCATGAATCATGTCATCGAGCCGACGCCGGATGGCGCGATCGGCAAGGCATACCTCATCGAGTTCAATTGGGACATCGCGCCGGCTCAGGCCACCGGCGGTACTGGTGGCGGAGCGGGCACTGGGCCGGCGAACGGGTGGGACATCGTGGGCCGGAAAGCCGGCGAACTCGCACGGACCGGTGGACATTATGAAGATGTCTATGTCAAGACGCCGGTAGGCTGGCGATTCAAGAAGCGTGATTTCATTCCTTCGACGAGTGGTGCCGATCCCGCGCCGTTGGCGCCGCCGAGCATTCCAGCTGACGCCACGCCGATCGACACGCGCGCGCCCCTGGCGCCGGCCGCGAACTTCGTCGCGCCGACGCAGCAATCGTCGCTCTCGGCAACGGACTATCTCGAGATCGCGCAGTTGGTCGCCAGCTATGGCCACGCGCTCGACTCGGGCTATGGCAGGGGCGAGAACGGCGAGGCATACGCAGGACTGTACACCGCAGACGCCTCGTTCGCGGGTGCCACGGGCCACGACCAGCTAGTCCGGCTCGGGCAGATTCAGCCCCGCGGTCCGGACTTTGTGCGTCACTACCTGACGAATCACGTGATCGAACCTATGCCCGGCGGCGCGAAAGGCAGGGAATATCTCGCCGTCATCGACAACGGCTTGAACGGCAAAGCGAGCTCGTTGTTTCTCGGCGGCCACTACGAAGACACATACGTGAAGACGCCGCAAGGCTGGCGCATCAAGACGCGCCGGCTCTTTCCGCCGCGGTCGGGACCGCAGGGTCAGACTGCGGCGACGCCGCCCGCGGCATCAGCCGCACAGGTTGCTGGAACGGCCGCCGTCGCTGCACCTGCGAGTTCGCTTTCGGCGGGCGATACCATCGAGATCCAGCAACTCATCGCACGGTCCGCGTACGCGCTTGACAGCGCTGCCGATCGAGGTGCCGCCTACGCGCAGCTCTTTACGGCGGACGGAGCATTCATCACGAAAACAGCCCTGCCGGCCGAAATCAAGGGACGCACGCAGCTCGCGGCGTTTGCAGTAGGCGATCTCACCCACCGTGGTCCTGCGTTTGTTCGCGAGTATTTGACCAACTACATCATCCAGCCGTCGCGCGGGGCTGCGACCGGCCGCGTCTATGTTGTCTGGATCGAGGTGGGCGAAAACGGCAATGCGGGTGCCATCCAGGGCGGCGGCCATTACGAAGACGAGTACGTCAAGACGCGGGATGGTTGGCGAATTGCCATGCGCACGTTCGTACCGTCAAGACTTGGGCCGCGCGACATCTATGACGTCGATCGCACGCGGTCCGGGGGAGCGCCGGCTCCGCGAGCGCAGGAAACCAACGGTGTGATGGCGCGACCGCTTGAGCTGACCGCGCTCGATTACTTTCAGATTCAGCAACTCGTTGCCAAGTACGCGCAGTATATCGACACCTGCTCGAACAACGGCTACGACTACGCGGATCTGTTTGCCGAAGACGGTTTCTTTGCGCCGTTCCAGAACGGGAAGCTCGGCCCCAAGGCTCAAGGACGCGAGGCGCTCGCTCGCGTGTCAGGGGGCGGACCCGACGGCTGCACCGGTGCGGGCTGGATTCGCCAGGGCGTGCATCATATCTACGTCAACCACATCATCGAGCCGACACCTGAGGGCGCAAAGGGGCAAGTCAACATGCTGATGATTGGATTAGGCGGAGACAAGAACAAGATCGAGCACGACGGGTACTACGAGGATACGTACGTGAAGACGCTGGCCGGATGGAAATTTAAGTCGCGCATCCACCACGCGACGTACGATCCGGCTCAGAAGTAGTTCAGAAGTTGTGCTTCGCCAAAAACACGTCGATGCTTTCGCAGGTGCGTAGCATCGCCTTTGGGTTCGAAACCCTCGGATTTACGCGTCTGCACTCGCATCAGTTTACTGGTCTAGCCCCAGCCGATCGTCCACCGCTTCCTTGAGATTCTGCCACGATCCCAGGTGGCGCTCGGTAGTTTGGCCGTAGCGCCCGGCAGCGGTATTGTGATGGTCAGAGAGGAAATTCAGATGCCGCGCATTCGTGGCAATAAGTCTCTTCAGATCAATAAACGCCCGGGAAGCGTTCTGGGAGTTGGGATTCCAAGCCCGCGGTCGCCATTTCGAGCGCGCACACCAAACCTCATTCAGCCTGCCAACTCGGGTAGTGAATGATAAAGGACGTTGTCGTTCGCGTCCAGTATTCCGCCGCGACGCATTCCTCACACCGCATCTATTTCTGCGAAGTTTGGAATTGGAGCGAGTCACTCCCTGCTCGGAGAAAGGTCTCGCCCCGAGCTGATCGCCGGTCTTAGCGCGTAAGGTGGGGCTGGTGTGGGGCTAACGAACCCCACATTGACGTTAAGTTATTTAAAATCAAGGAATTATAGTGAACATCTCACCCAAGTTGGTTTGTTTAACATAAAAATAACAAACGTAATATCAAAGACTTACGCGGAACGGTCCGGCAACCTGACGCGCTGATAGGGAACCCAAGGGAATACTTATTGTGGGGATAACGTGGGGCTGAATCGGCGCATCGCCAAAGAGCCAAAAATTAGGGAGAAGATCGCTTCACCTATGGAACTCAAGCGTTGTGATCGATGAAACGGAGGTTCCTCCGCCGGCGGTCTTTCTGAATTAG
>DATDGY010000097.1:0-6469 GCA_036521855.1 Candidatus Angelobacter sp. | reverse complement strand
AGTAGGTTTCAGGTTCGGTCGCGGTCTTGCCGAAATCGTCGGACGAAACCAAGGTCGTTCCCCAGCGAAAACTCTGCTGCGCCCACCACAGGCGATGACGTCCCTGCCGGCCATCATAGGCCATGGCATAGACCGGTGAGCCGATCGAATACGGGCCGCCCACTTTCCATCGCTTGCGGGCGCCGTCGGAGCAAAGAATGAAAGCTCCTTTCATGGTGCCTACCAGGACCAGCACATTGCCTTTCTTGGGGGAAACATGTTGAACGGACGGCATGACTCGCTCCTTGAATCTGAAGTCGGTAACTATTGTAGACGTGTGAGCCCGCCGAATTCGACACCTTTCCCTTAAGAATTTGGAGCCGAAGGCTCACATTCGGTAAGATCGCTGCTGATGAGGCAGTCATTCTCGTGCTTGTTGATCGCAGCTACTTCTCTGAGTGCCGCCGCGCTGGCGTGGCAGCAGGCCAGCGCTCCTTCGGACGTTCCTGCGGAGTCACACCATCGCCTGATTTTCGAGAATGAACTGTCGCGAGTATTCGCGGTGAGCATCCCCCCACATCAGGAGATCTATGTTCGCCACCAGCACAACTTCCTGACCATCACCCTGGAGGGCGGTCGCATGGTGATGTGGACAGAGGGCACGTCTCCGCAACTGGCCTTCCCTGTCAACACCGGAGATACGCGCTTTTTCCTTGGCGGCGTCGCCATGGGTACGCGCAATGACGGCAACTCAGAATACAAAAACATCACAGTCGAGTTTCTTGATCCGAGAGTGACCAACTACGGGTTCCAATACTACCGGACTGGAGGCCGGAATTGGGACTACGGCAGTAGCGCGCTGGCACCGCCTGTGAACGCCGAGTCAGCGTATGTGCACGCTCTTTCGCTCCAGCGAGCCGTAGTTCGAGATGTCCGCCTCTTGCCTGGAGGCCAACTGGCGCCGCCGGATCAGCCGGTGCAGGAACTGTTGATCGCCGTTACTGACTTAAGCTTGACGTCCACCACCGGCAGCGCGGTATATAAACGAACCGGTGAGATCGCTTGGCTGGAGGGACGCACATCCGGGTTGATCAATCAAGGTGCAGTTCCCGCTCGATTCGTGGTCTTGGAACTGAAACGGTAGCCCGGAGCGGCAATTCAACCCAGCTTCTTCCTGAGCAGCTCGTTCACCAACTCCGGCTTGGCCTGGCCCTGGCTGGCCTTCATCACCTGGCCCACGAAGAAGCCGATCACCGTGGTCTTCCCGGCGCGATACTGCTCTACTTGCTTGGGATTGGCCGCGATCACTTCGTCAATGATTTTCTCGATGGCAGAAACGTCAGTGATCTGCCGCGGTTTTTCCCGCTCGTAGACCACGGGGAAATCCTCATTGCCGGCAAAGGCCTTATCGTAGAGGTCTTTGAGGATCTTGCTGGAGATGGTCCCGGCTTCGAGGAGATCGGCCGAGAGGGCCACACCCTTCATGGTGATCGGCGACTGCTCGATCTCCAGCCCTCTAGCCTTCAACCGTCCCATGAGCTCGCCTTGTACCAGGTTGGCCACGCGCTTGGGGCTTTTCGCCGCACGCGCCGCTTCTTCAAACTGGTCGGCCAGGGCTTTGCTGACGGTAAGCACCTGGGCGTCGTACTCGGTGATGCCGTACTCGCCCACCCAGCGGCGGCGGCGGGCTTCGGGAAGCTCCGGCAGCTTGCGGCGAATCTCCGCCTGCCGTCGCTCGTCAACCACCAGCGGGAGCAGGTCGGGCTCGGGAAAGTAGCGGTAGTCGTGCGCTTCTTCTTTGGAGCGCATGCTGTAGGTCCGGCCTTCGTGAGAGTTGAAGAGCCGCGTCTCCTTGCGGATCTTTCCGCCGGTTTCAATCACTTCGATGTGGCGGTCAATCTCGTACTCCAGCGCCTGGCGGATGAAGCGGAATGAATTCACGTTCTTGATTTCCGTCTTGGTCCCGAATTCTTTCTGCCCTTGCGGGCGCACGCTGACGTTGGCGTCGCAGCGCAGCGAGCCCTCTTCCATGTTGCAGTCGCTCACGCCGGTATAGAGGATGATCTCCTTGAGCCGCGTCAGGTACTCGTAAGCCTCGTCGGGCGAGCGCAAATCCGGCTCGCTGACAATCTCGATCAGGGGCACGCCGCTGCGGTTGAGGTCGATGTAGCTGTTCGTCGCCGAATCCGGGAAGCCTTCGTGCAGGCTCTTGCCGGCATCCTCTTCGAGATGCAGGCGGGTGATGCCGATCCGCTTGGTCCCGCCGCCGGCAGCGGGAATCTCAATCGCGCCATGCTCGGCCAGCGGCTTGTCATACTGCGAGATCTGGTAGCCCTTGGGGAGATCAGGATAGAAGTAGTTCTTGCGGGCAAAGATGGACGTTTCGCGCACCTGGCAGTTGAGCGCCTGCGCAGCGAGCACGGCGAATTCTACCGCCCGCCGGTTTAGTACCGGCAGCGCGCCCGGCATGCCCAGGCATACCGGACATACGTTGCTGTTGGGCGGCGCGCCGAATTGGGTGGAGCATCCGCAGAAAATCTTGGTTCGGGTAAGAAGCTGGACGTGCACTTCCAACCCGATCACCGGCTCGTATCTCGCTCGGGCCGCGGCCGAGGTCTGCGGACTCGCTGCCATGGAGGGATTATAGGCGAAGGCTGCTTTGGCTCGTGGCTAACCATCCGGAGGAGACATAGCCATTATCGTTTAGCTCTAGACGAGCAAGCGCGCGAGGCATTCAAACCCTGGCTTTCCTGAGCGAGGCCGAAGGAGGCACGACTGAGGGCGAGTCGAAGGATCCCAAAGAGCTCTCCTCTGCACAGGCTGATGAAGGGAGTTCTCTCGATGCCGTTTCGTGAGAACGCCTTGACGCGGCATGCAAGTACGAAACATCTTCGGGGTCCTTCGACTCCGCGCCTCTCACTCGAATGCGGGACGCAGCCTTCAGGCGCTTCGCTCAGGAAGGCCAGTGATAGGTATTGTAAGCTGATGCCATTCCACAGGAAATGTAATACCTAGTTCGATGGCGGATTCGGTTTGCTCAGCGGGATGTCAAAGTAGAAGAGCTCCTTGGTCCCGGACCTGATCCCGGAAATATAGAGATGGGCTCCGGCCTCCGGGTCGTCGATGTCGCGAACGTCAAAGAACAGGAACCCGCTGTTGGTGGATTGAGGAGTCACCGGCACCGTGACGAAGAGCGCCGAATCAACTTCTTCGGCTGAGTCTTTGTCGATAGCCGTCGGCCGTTTGCGCGGTCCGGGGATGGGCAGCCGCACCGGCGATTTCTTGGTGATCTTCTCCGGGTGGGCGATGCGGCGGAAAATATCTTCCTTGTCCGCCGGCTCCAACTTATCGTGATGCGCGGTGACGTATTGCACCTTCAGGTCGTCCAGCAAGAGCGGCTGAGATCCGTCGTTGGAGATGATCAGCCGGACGGGCAGGAAGTCGATGGCCCGGTACTTGACCCTGAAAATGGCCGTCTTGTCCGGCGAGTCATAAGGATCGATGGCGATGACCACGCCTTCGTCCGCGTGCACCTCATGGATGGGATAGGTTTTGGCGTGCGCGACCGGCGGCGGATGGAAGCCTTTGTCGCCGGCCCTGGCTGCAACCATGGCCAGAGCACAGAGCATCACCGCCGGCAATCTGAGCTTGCGTATTCTCATCCGTCGTTAATTATCGGCCAGCAGAGCTGGTTTTCACAACCGGCTTGCCGGTACGAATAGAATGTTGACTCCTTCATGTATGTCCTTTACAGCTTGGCGCTGGCCTGCGTGCTCCTGGTGTCGCTGCCGTGGTGGGCGCTGCAAGTGTTGCGCCTGGGTAAGTACCGCGCCGGATTGTCCGAGCGCCTGGGCTTTGTCCCGCCCCGGCTCCGCCGGCAGGCCAAGTCCGGCTCCGTCTGGATTCACGCCGTGTCCGTGGGCGAAGTGCTGGCAGTCAGCCAGCTGGTTGCCGAATTGAAGAAGACCGCCCCGCAGGCGCCGGTGTTTGTTTCCACCACCACCGCTACCGGCCAGAAGTTGGCCCGGGAGCGTTTCGGCGAAGACCAGGTGTTTTTTATGCCGCTTGACTTCGGCTTGGCGGTTCGCGCCTACCTGGACCTGCTCCGTCCCAGCCTGTTGATTCTGGCCGAGACCGAGTTCTGGCCCAACCTGCTGCATCTGGCGCGAAAGCGCGGCTCGCCGATCGCCATCGTCAATGCCCGCGTCTCTGACCGATCGTTTCCGCGCTATCGCCGCTTCCGGCGGTTGTTTGCGCGAGTGTTGGCCGAGGTGGATCTGTTCCTGGCCCAGACCGAGGAAGACGCGCGGCGGCTGCGCGAGATCGGAGCTGCGGCGGAACGGGTGCAGGTCAGCGGCAACCTGAAGTTCGATGTGCGCAGCGCCTCGGTTACGCCGCTTCAGGAGGCATTGCGGCGAGCCTTCACCCAGGACGCGCCGGTCATCGTCTGCGGCAGCACTGCCGAAGGCGAAGAAGGGTTGCTCTTGCAGGCCTTTCAGGAGGTCCTGCGGAAGCATCCTTCCGCCGTCATGGTGCTGGCGCCGCGGCATCCGGAGCGCTTTGATAGAGTCGCCGGCCTGGTCACCGATAAAGGCATGGCGCTCACGCGGCGCAGTTCTTTCGTCGCAGGCAAGGAGCCGGGTGCGTCTTCTATCTCCGGCAGCGTCTTCCTGCTGGACAGCCTGGGCGAACTGGCCTCGGTGTACGCGCTGGCCAGTGTGGCTTTTGTCGGCGGGAGCCTGCTGCCCGGCGTTGGCGGACACAACATCCTCGAACCGGCCCAGCACGGCGTACCCGTGCTGGCGGGGCCGTATACCGGCAACTTCCGCGAGATCGTCAGCATTTTTGAGCGCGGGGACGGAATCAAAATCGTGAACGCCGAAAACCTCAGCGCGGAACTGCTGGGTCTGCTGGCCGACGGCCAAGAACGCCAACGGCTGGGCCAGCGGGCGCGAGAATTGTTTCTCGAGAACACCGGCGCTACCGCGCGCACGCTGCAAGCCCTCCAGAATCTGCTGCGCCGGCAACCGGCGACGGCGCCATGAATCCGCTGTCCGCCATCTTCGGCGCCGGTGTCGCGCTGCGCAACGCGGCTTATGACCACGGTGTGTTCAAAGTCCGCAAACTGGCGCGTCCCGTGGTGAGCGTGGGAAACATCTCTGTGGGCGGAAGCGGCAAGACTCCGTTCGTGATCGCCCTGGGTCAATTGCTGAAGGAACGAGGGGTTGAATTTGACGTTCTCTCTCGCGGTTACGGCCGCAGCTCCACGGAAATTGCCGTGGTCGACGCCAACGGCTCTCCCACGCAGTTTGGGGATGAACCGATTCTCATCGCGCGCAAGCTCTCCGTCCCGGTCATCGTGGGCGCCGACCGTTACCAGGCGGGACTGCTGGCCGAGCAGAGGTTTGCGTCGAAGCTGCACCTGCTGGATGACGGCTTCCAGCACCGCCGGCTGCGCCGCGACTTTGACATCGTGCTGGTGCAAGCCTCCGACCTCGAGGACTCGCTGTTGCCGGCGGGCCGGTTGCGCGAGCCGCTGTCCGCCTTGAGACGGGCCGACGTCGCCGTCTCCACCCCGGTGACCGCGGTCCCTGGCGCAGCCGGTGTGATCTGGCGCATCCGGCGCGAAGTCCTGCTCGACCCACCCTGCCTGCGCGCGGTTGCCTTCTGCGGCCTGGGACGTCCTGCACAGTTCTTCTCGCACCTGCGCCAGCTCTCGCTCGATCTGGCAGATACCGTCTGCTTTCCCGACCATCATGGCTACACTGAGAGCGATGTGGCGCGGCTGCTGGCGCGCAAGGCTTCGACCGGCGCGGCCGCCTTCATCACCACGGAAAAGGACGTGATCAATCTCGGGGGCCTGGCCGGCCGCTTGCAGCCGCTGCAGACCGCCCAGTTGCGCCTTATGCTGGGAGAGCCCGAGCAAGCCCTTAGCACCTTACTCAGCACCTTAGAGCGGCGATGTGGCTGCCGTTTCTAGCTCCGGCATGAGAAAATTTCATTGCCCATGCAAAAGAACGCAAAACCGGCGGACCGGCTGGTCAAGATCATCGAGGAATTCCCCAAGCTCAGCATCACCGTGCTGGGCGACCTGATCGCCGACGAGTTCATCTACGGCGAAATCTCCCGCGTGTCGCGGGAGGCGCCGGTGCTGATCCTGCGCCATCGCGAGCGCTCGGTGGTGCCCGGCGGCGCAGGCAACGCCATTTATAACCTGGCCGACCTGGGCGTCACTGTGCTTCCCGTGGGCGTGATCGGCGACGATGAGCCGGGGCGCATGCTTTTGCGCGCCTTCCGCCAGAAACACATTTCGGTGAGCGGCATTCGCCGCATCAAGGGCCGCAGCACTTGCACCAAGACCCGCGTCCTGGCCGGCATGACGCATTCGCCGCGGCAGCAAGTCATCCGCGTGGACCGCGAGCCGGAAACGCCCCTGGACTCTCCCGACCTGCGCGATCTGGTTTATCAGACCCGCGGTTACGTGCGCGCC
>DATDGY010000096.1:0-1894 GCA_036521855.1 Candidatus Angelobacter sp. | reverse complement strand
GACGCTTAATGCCCCGAGTTTTGCACCGCCGCTGATCCTTCAGCCCAGGCTGGGTTTCCCTAAGCCGGATTCCTGGCGACAAGAGCCCTTCGCATTCACAAACGATTGGTGGTGCCAAGGGCTGTTCTCGCCAGGTATCCTCCCGGACGGCGGGGCCTTTCGGGACGGTCAACTAATGGGATGGTCCGCCGCCCTTGCTCCACAGCAGCTGGAGTATGAGAGTGGAACTAAGGAGATGAGCTGAATCTCTCATGGGCGAGCGCGGTAGGTCTGTGTGGATCGCATCCTGGTGGCGGATAAATGAAAGACGCTTGCTCTGGGACCCACCACCGGGAACCAGATGCTGCGCGGTTTTTCGTCTTGCGAAAGACGAACAACAGATGAGGTAGACCAGACATTAGAGGAGACATTCCATGGAACTACACACGATAGGCATTGATCTTGGGAAAACGGTGTTTCATCTCGTCGGGCTAAACCGAGCCGGCGAGGTGGTGGTGCGCAAGAAGTGCTCGCGCCTGCAGTTGGTGCGCTTCACCGCCAACGTGCAGGTTGCTTTGATCGGCATGGAAGCCTGCGGGGGAGCCCATTTTCTGGGTAGGGCCCTACGAGATCAAGGCCATGAAGTGCGGTTGATCCCGGCGCAATACGTGAAACCGTACGTGAAGACAAACAAGAGCGACTACATCGATGCGGAGGCGATCGCGGAAGCGGTGGCGCGGCCGACGATGCGCTTCGTGCCCATCAAGAGCGATGACCAACTGGATCTGCAGTCCCTGCACCGGGTGCGCGAGCGCTGGGTCATGCGTCGCACCGCGGCCGTTAACCAGATACGCGGGCTCTTGCTGGAACGCGGCATCACAGTGCGGAAGGGACGAAGTCATATCGAGGCCACCTTACCTGGAATCTTGAAAGATGGCGACGCCAAGCTCTCCGGCACGTTGCGGCTCCTGCTGGCCCAACTGAAGAAAGAACTCGATCAACTGGGGAAGCGCATCGATGGGGCTGACAAGTTGATCGAGCAAACTGTTCAGCAGCACGACGCCTGCCGGCGTCTGGTGTCGATCCCGGGCGTTGGACCTGTTACGGCTACCGCCGTGATCGCGGCGATTGGCAACGGAGCGGCCTTTCACAAGGGCCGGCAGTTTGCGGCCTGGCTGGGCCTGACCCCGCGCGAATACACCACCGGCGGCCAACAAAAACTGCTCGGCATCAGTAAACGCGGTAACCCCTACTTGAGAAGACTGTTTGTGCAATGTGCGCGGGCTGTCCTGCAGCAGCGCACCAAGCAGTCTTCCGGGCTCAGCACCTGGCTGGCGGAACTCAGCTCGCGCACTCACCGGAACGTTGCCGCGGTGGCGTTAGCCAACAAGCTGGCCCGCATCGCTTGGGCCGTACTCGCCAAGAATGAACCCTATCGGCCTCCCGTGTCGGCCAATACCGCGGCCACCTAGCGAATTTATCGAGCTCTATGATTTCCTCCCCGGTCTGCTGGCGAATCCTGAGATGGCACAACGGTCGAACCCGGCGCTCTCCAAACCCGAAACCGGAAGGAGTCTTCCAAGACTGCCCAACTAAATGGGAACAGGGCGCAGCGCACTCCATCCTGGCCCGGAGTGTTTCACTCCAACGAAGGCCGTATACATTTGCGCAGACCTGTCCGTGACCTTCTCACTTTTCGCTTGCAATCGAGCGGCGGACCATACATTCCGGTTGGCGCGTTACCCAGCCGGAATATTGGTAAGATGTCGACGGATCATCCAACGCTGCTCCACGACTCGGTCTATGCAGCCGGCCTGGAAAAGCACGATCCGCCGGTCGCCAAATGAGAAGATCCCCACGCAACGCCGGCAACCGTCGATCGCCTCGTTTTTCACGGGAGGTTGCCGTGCTTTTC
>DATDGY010000095.1:0-17402 GCA_036521855.1 Candidatus Angelobacter sp. | reverse complement strand
GACTGAGGTTGATGGAAAACTTGCCCTGGGAGCCGTCGCCACGCACGATCATCAGCTCCAGGTTGTCCGCCTGGAGGCCATGCAAGCTGGATTCAAAGGCCTCGGAAAAAACTTTTTTGTGGGAAGGAGCGATGATATTGTCCAGGCGATGGCCAACCAGCTCGTCTGGATCAAAGCCGCCGGCCTCATAGCTGCGCCGGTTGGCGTAACTTACCAGGCCCGCGGTGTCCGCCACCATGATCACGGTCTGGGTGTTGTTGAGGATCTTACTGGTGAAGTCCCGTTCGCGTTGCAGCTGGGCCTGGAAGTTCTTCACCTCCGTGATGTCGAGGAAGACCCCGCGGTATTGCAGGATCTTTCCTTGCGCATCGCGCACCACAAACGCGTTCTCCAGCGCGTGGATCATGGTGCTGTCGCGCCGGCAAAGCGTGACCTCAAAATTGCGCACTGCGCCCTGTTCATTCAACTGGCGCAGAATCTCGTCGCGCTGCTCCCCGGAAACATAAACCTGGTTCTGCAAGTCCAGTTTCAGAACTTCTTCACGGGTCTGGTAGCCGAGCATGCGCACCAGCGCGTCATTCACCTCGATGAAATGGCCTTCGGGCGAAGCGAAGAAAACGCCTTCCTGCACGTTGTCAAACAGCTCGCGATAGCGCCGCTCGGCCTCGCGGCGGTCGGTGATGTCTTTCAGCACATGCACTGTCTGCAAGCCTTCATCCAGGGCGCCGTGGATGCGGGAACTGGAAACCAGGTACGTGCGCTCCAGCACGGGATGCAGGAACTCGTCGGAATCGTCTTCATCGCGGCAGAAAGGACAGGGATGAGGCGAATCCGTGGCAATCGAGATCAGGGCGCGCATGCTCAACCCGATCAGCTCTGCCGGCCGCACTCCGATGGATTCAGCCAGAGACCGGTTCACCCGCAAGACCTGGTATTGCTCGTCATGAACCACGATGAAGTCGGAGATGGAATCGAAGATTTCCGCCCACTGCCGGCTGGACTGCGTGATGCGCGTAAACAACCGCGAGTTCTCCAAGGCGACGGAAGCGTGCACGATCAGGGCCTGGAGCAGGTTGAGGTCCTCGGGCACTAGCTCGCGGCTGAAATCAGCCAGCGCCAGGATACCCAGCAGGTCTCCCTCCGTGCCCTCCAGGCGAGCCAGAGTGAGATTCTGCCAGCCAAAGCCGGCTCTCAACTCGCTGCCCAGAGCCTGCACGCCGCTGCCTGTAACTTTCAGTTCCGGATGCTTTTCACCATATTCGGAGAGAGCCGCGTTGAGTTTGCGCACCAGGTCGCGCTCCGGCTTCATGCCGAAGAATCCGACGCTCTCTACGGTGCCGCCCTGGGCCAACCCGAGAATCGCGCTCTTGGCGCCCATCATGCCGGCAACCCGCTCGGTAAAGCTCTTCACAAAGTCCGGGAGCCGCAGAGCCGAGCCGAGATGCAGCGACATCTCCATCAGATCTTCAGCGCGTTTCTTGTGCCGGCCGGAAAGATGGAGGTTGTGCGAGGCTTCCAACGCCGCGGCCACCTCGCCTCCCAAAGTCCGGGCGCGGTGAATATCGTCCTGCGTCACCCGGGCCTGGTTCTTCTTATCCAATAATCCCAGCACTCCGAGCGGCGAGTTGTCTGCGGCCAGCAAGGGTACACCCAGAAACTGTCTCATCTTCCATTCCCAGCGCAGGAGTTGGGTCTTTTCGGTTTGCGGAAGCTGGTCGGGATCCTCCGCGACGCAGGCGTCGCGACTTTCGAGGATGCGGCGGCCGGCGGCGGAGACGTCGATGTCCGCGCGGATGGGCTTTGCATCTTTGGCGCCCCAGCGAAGACGGCACTCACCGGACTCCACCACGGCCACGAAGGCGCTCTCAAACCCCAGAAACTCCGCCGCACGCACCACGAACCGCGGGAGGAAAGTATCCAGGCGGGCGGTCACCCCAAGCTCGGCGGAAACATCCAGCAACTCGTTGAGGTTCTTCTGTTGCGCCGAATAGAGACCGGCCAGTTCCGCGTTTTCCAGCGAGAGCCGAGCCATGTTCCCCAAAACGTGAAAGACTGACACCTCATCCGGAGCAAAGACCGCCTTCCGAACCAACACAAGCGCTGTGACGGATTGAGATGTGACCAGAGGCTGAGCCAATCCGAAGTAGAGCTTCTCGCCCTCCGCCTCGCGGTAGGAGAAGCGGAAATTCAGCAGCTTGTTGTTTTCAACCGCCTCAGTCGCGAAGGACTGTGCATGAGCCAGGAGGCCGGCATCGTGAGCGTCTCCCTTGCTTGCAGACACCGGTCCCAGAACGTAACCTTCGCTATTTTTCACCAGCACGCCGACTATCCTGGCCTGGAAGATTCTGCCGGCGGCGCCAGCGAAGTATTCGCGAAGGACCTTGGTGTCGCCCCCAGGCGACTGTGCACATGCGGCGAGCACCTGTTCCAGGAGAGCGCCAGACCTTACCTGGGCTCCCGGGTAACCGAATCCGGGTTTCCTTCTTGGCCGCATCGCAGAATGAGAAGAATCTTGTTACGGGAAGCCTGAAGGTACTCTGGAATCTCATTTTGAGTCAATACGTAACCAGGCTCACAGGAACCATCCCAAAACACCTAGCCTGTCTCAGCGTGAGACAAGCTACCTCGATTCCGGTCGACGCGAATGAGACATGTCCTTCAGCTGCCTACAGAAACGCCCGCATCAGCAGGCCGACCTCCTGCGTAGGGTCATTACTTTTCACGTACTTACGCGACGTCTGGTTCCGAAAGTACTAAACCGACTCGGGGTGGCCCTGACATTGCTTTTTCCTCAGCGGGTCGTTCCGCGTTCGCCCGAGGGCATTGCACCTTGGTTTGCGAACGCGCGCGGCCTTCCCAGGGTGATGTGGCTTAGGTGAGCGGAAAAATAAACACGCAGCCGGAAAGCGGCACGTGGAGAGTTGGAAAACATGAGGATCGGCAAAACCATTGGCGCGAAACTCTATTGGGGATTTGGCGGGATCCTGGCCATTATGGTCATTCTCTCGCTTTTGAACCTGTGGGCGGCGGTGCACGAGCAGACCACGAAAGAAATGTACCAAAAGGCCATCGAGACCGCCCGTCAAATGTCCAAACTCGGCCAGGGCATCATGAACAACCGCCTGCACCTGCGCAACTTTCTTCTGAATGGCGACGGCCGCGAGTCGGATTTTTTGACCAAGGGCGTTGACCAGGTTGACGTCCAACTCTCGGAAATCGAACAAAACACTTCCTACCTGGGCCAGGAAGGCGATCGGGCCAGGCAGTTGCTGGAAGCGGTGCGCGCAGGGGAAAAAGACTGGGTGGCAACTTTCGCGGCCCCGCTGATGGAAAAGCGGCGGCAGGTGGATGGCGGCAGCGCGACCGTGGCAGAACTGCAGATTGCATATCTCCAAGCCAACCCGGACCAGGAACAGAAGAAAGAGGAAGAGCCGCTTCACGACCTGGACAGAATCATGAGCGTGGCCCTGGCCAATGCGGACAAGTCCGACAAGTCAGCGAGCAGCGCCGTAATTTACTTCACCATCTTCGGTATCGTCCTGATGCTGGCCCTGGGCGCAGCGATTGCCTGGAAAGTGGCCAAATCGATCACCGGTCCGCTGACCCAGCTTATTTCCGTGGCCGGCCAGATCGCCAACGCCGGAGACCTGGAATCCCGGGTCGAGATCAAGGGCGAAGATGAAGTAGCTCAACTCGCGTTCACGTTCAACAGCATGGTGCAGTACTTGCGCGAGATGGCCGGACTTTCCGAGGCCATCGCCGGCGGCGATCTGTCGGTGGAGATCAATCCGCGTTCCGGGCGCGACACGCTGGGTAATGCCTTCCGCGAGATGACGATGGGGCTGAGCAGCCTGGTGAAGAATGTGCGCGACAGCGCTTCCCAGGTGGCCAGCGGCTCCAACCAGGTGGCCAGCGCCTCCGACGATTCCGCCAAGATCAACGTGCAGGCGGCTTCCGCCATCGATGAAGTCACCAGCACCATGCACGAGATGAGCATCAACGTACAGAACATGGTGAAGAGCACGCAGCTCCAGGCCTCGAACGTAAGTGAGACCTCGGCCTCGATCGACGAAATGGTCGCCTCCATCCAGCGCGTGGCCGACACCGCCAAAGTACTGCTCGATATTTCGCAGCGGTCCCGCGACGAGGTGCACAGCGGCATCAGCACCATGGAAAGAGCTACCGACGGCCTGAGCCGCATCAACAACGCCATCAGTTCGTCGGCCGAGATCATCTCCGCCCTGGGCCAGCGCGCCGACGACATCGGCAAGATCATCGAGGTGATCGACGACCTTGCCGAGCAAACCAACCTGCTGGCGCTGAACGCCGCCATCGAAGCGGCCCGTGCCGGTGAACACGGCCTGGGCTTTGCCGTGGTGGCGGATGAAGTCAGGAAGCTGGCGGAAAAATCCGCTCAGTCCACGCGGGAAATTTCCGAACTCATCCAGAGCATTCAGAAGGAAGCCCGCAAGGCCGTTGACAACATGGAAAAGAGCACGGGAATCGTCAACGAGGGCATTACGCTGGGCAGCGACTTGAGCGGCGCGCTCAAGAAAATCTCCAGCGTGGTGGCTGAAGTCTACAAGTTCGCGCAGGAGATTGGCGCCGCCACCAATGAGCAGTCGCACGGTTCGTCGCAGATTGCCAAGGCGACGACACGGTTGAACGAGATCACCCACGAAATCAATTCATCGGTGGAAGAGCAGGCTTCCGGGGCCCAGGCTGTCGTCCGGGCCATGGAAAAGATGCGCGAACTAGTGCAACGCTCCTCGTCCGGGTCCACGGAGCTGGCGGCGTCGGCGGAGCAGATGTCCAAGATGTCGCGCACCATGCTCGAATCCATGGACCGGTTCGTGCTCGAAACCTCCGGGAACGGCGACGGCCGGAACGGACACGCGGCTCGTCGCGAAGAACGCAACGGCCGTACACCAGCCGCGCAATATGCGGCCACGGGAGCCCATTACAACTAGTCCCCCAAGGAGACCGAGATGGCCAAAGAATTACACATTGTCGGCTTCCGCGTGGGACGCGAGACCTTCGGCGTTCCCATCGGCCTGGTGCATGAGATCGTGCGCGTGCCGGAGATCACCAACGTGCCGGATTCACCCGGATACGTGGAAGGCGTCATCAATCTGCGCGGCAAAATCGTCTCCGTAGTCGATCTGCGCAAACGCTTTGGGGAAAAGACAATCTCCGCCCACAAAAAGAACCGAATCCTGGTAACCGAAGTTGAAGGCAAGATGGTCGGCCTGATCGTGGACGCGGCTTCCGAGGTCATCAAGATCCCGGAAACCGAGGTTGAACTTCCGCCCAGCGTCTTCGAAGAGGGCGAGCTGAATTACGTCACCGGCGTAGGCAAACTCCAGGGACGCCTGGTGATTTTGATCGACCTGAGCAAGATCTTGCAGAAAGGCGAACTGCGCAGGCTGGAAGAAATAGCCTCACAAACCGCAGCCGCCTCTGCCTGACGAAAACTGCGACACCGAAACCAGTGGGGAGTAATGGCCACACCGACCGTTCACATACAGATTACTGAGGCCGAATACAAACTGTTGCAAACCCTGGTCTACCAGGAATGCGGCATGTACTTTGATGAGCGTCGCGCCCATTTTCTTCAGGACCGTTTGCAGCGCCGGCTGAAAATCTGCGGCCTGGACACGTTCTACGCCTACTACCGGCTCCTCACCAGCTATCAGGGCAAGCCTGAACTGGCGGCGCTGGTGGAAAACCTCACGGTGAACGAGACCAGCTTCTTTCGCAACAAGCCTCAGCTCGATCTGTTCCAGAAAACGGTTCTGGAAGACCTTTTGCACCGCAAGCAGGAACGCCGCGACTGGACGCTGCGCCTGTGGAGCGCCGGTTGTTCCACCGGGCAGGAGCCGTACACCATGGCCATGCTGGTCTGCGACGCTTTGGCGTACTACTACCTGCGTAATCCGCTGCCTTTTGAAATGCCGATACCCAAGCCGCTGATTCCTCCGCCGTGGAAGCTGGAAATCCTGGCCTCCGACATCAACTACACGGTGCTGCGAACGGCCCAGGAGGCGATCTATTCGGAAAACCAAATGGACGCGGTGGACTACGCTTACCGGCTGCGCTACTTCGACAAGATCGGCGACCGCTACGCCGTCAAGAAAGCGCTGAAGGACCTGGTTCACTTCGACTTCCACAATCTCAAGACCGAGTTTTTGCCGCAACGCAATGACATCATCTTCTGCCGCAATGTCATGATTTACTTCGACGAACCCGAGCAGAAACGGCTGATCGAGAAGTTCCACCGCTGCTTGAATCCGGAGGGCTATCTTTTCATCGGCCACGCGGAAAGCCTTTTCGGACTCTCCGATCAATACCGCATGATCCATGACAACAACGGCACGGCATACCAGCGGACTGAGGTGATGGTTTGAATCTTTTTCCCGATGACCGCGCCTCGGAACTCCGCGAGCTCTTCTTTGAGAGCGCCGCAGAGCTGCTCCAGAGCCTGAATGACGAGGGGTTGCAGCTGGAGAAGCGTCCCAAGGACGAAGAACTTCTGCGCCAGGTGCGCCGCACGGTGCACACGCTGAAGGGCGACTCGGCCGCCTGCGGATTCACCGAACTCAGCGACCTGGCCCACCTGCTTGAGGACGTGCTGCGGCCGGAGGTCGCGGCAGCGGCCAAGTCGGCCTTGGCGGAAGTGGTCCTGATTGCCGCCGACACCTTCAGTTCTCTGCTCTCCGCCTATCGCGGCAACCTGCAGCCGCCGGCGGGAGAAGAGCTGTGCCAGCAGATTCTTTCGCTCACGCGCAAGCCGGCCAAGACCGTCCGTTACAAACTGCAGGCCCGCTTCCTCTGGAGCGAGTACGAGCAGATGGTCGTGGCCGATGCTCTGGGGCGTGGAGAAACCGTTTACAACATCGCCTTCCGCATCGATCCTCATTGCCCCATGCGCGGCGCGGCCATGCAATTGATCCGCAACGTGCTTCAGGAATGCGGCCGTTTGCTGGCCATCGCGCCGGACCAAAGCACCCTGAGCCATGATCTGGATGTGGTGGAAGCTTCGCTGGCCAGTGAACATACGCCGGAATGGGTCGACAAAAAGTGCCGCATTCCCTCGGTGATCGAAGAAATCCTGGTGCAGCAAGCCAGCCTGAGAAAAGAATCCGAGCCACTGACAGATGACGTTCTCGATATCTTTCCGGACGTCGCCGGCCCCGAGGACGCCGATAGCGGCCCGCCGGTGACTGCCGAAGAGATTCCCGCGCCCTACGTCGCCGGCGAACGGCCGGCGACGGCTGCGCCTACGCTGCCCGCCGAGTCGCCGGCGATCAGTTTCTCCGGCATGGCGGAAAACCTGCTGCGCGTGGACGCGGAACGGATCGATGCCGTCCTGAACCTGGTCGGCGAACTGATTATCGCCAAAAGCATGTTGCACCAGGCCGTCAATGCTTTCGACAAGAGCTTTCCCAAGGACCCGCTTCGGGGAAGGTTCGCCGACGCTATGGCATTCCAGGCCAGGATCCTGAACGACCTGCAGAAATCGGTCATGAAGATCCGCATGGTCCCGGTGGAACACCTGTTCCGGCGCTTCCCTCGCGTGGTGCGCGATGTCGCCAAGTCTTGCGGCAAGGAGGTCAGTCTGGTCGTGACCGGGCAAGATACCGACCTCGACAAGAGCATTCTCGACATGCTGGCCGAGCCGCTCGCCCACCTGGTGCGCAATTGCGTGGACCACGGCATCGAAACTCCCGTCGAGAGGATCAATGCCGGCAAACCGGCCCAGGGAACCGTGAGGTTGAACGCCTACCACCAGGGCAACCAGATCGTGATCGAAGTGGAGGACGATGGGCGCGGTATCGATCGCGCCAAGCTGGTCGCCAAGGCCGTAGACCGCGAAATCATCGCCGCGGCTGACGCCGCACAGCTCAGCGAACAGGAGCTCTTGAATCTGGTATTCCATCCTGGACTGAGCACGGCGGAACAAGTCACCGCAATCTCCGGCCGCGGAGTGGGTATGGACGTTGTGCGGACAGTGCTGAACCGGCTCAAGGGAACGGTCAACATCGCAACCGCCCCGGGCAAAGGAACAAAATTCTTCCTGAAGGTCCCGCTGACGCTGGCCATCATCAAGGCGTTACTCTTCCGGGTCGGCGGACGCGTCTATGCCGTGCCGCTGGCTTCCGTCGTGGAGATTACCCGGGTTGCTCGCAGCCAGATCCACAACGTGGACAATCATGACGTGATCCAGCTTCGCGATGACGTGCTGGCTTTGGTCCATTTGCACGGGCTCAACCGGCAAGCGAACTCGGCAACGAAAATGTTTGTGGTGGTTACCACCCTGGGCGACCGCAAGTTCGGGCTGGTGGTGGACCACCTGGTCGGCGAAGAGGAATTGGTGATCAAAGCCCTGGACGATCAACTGGTCGCCACTGACCTGGTGAGCGGCGCTTCCATACTGGGCGATGGCACGGTTGTTTTGATCCTCAATATTGCCAGCGTGGTGGCCAAGCTCGGACGCTCGCAGTTGACCATGGGGGCCACGGCATGACAAACCACCATGTGCGGGTTCTGGTCGTGGACGATTCAGCGTTGATGCGCAAGCTCATTCCGCAGATTCTGGCGCGGGACAGCGACATACAAGTTGTAGGCACAGCCATGGACGGCGCCTTTGGCCTGAAAAAAATCGAAAACCTGAAACCCGACGTGGTAACCCTCGATCTGGAAATGCCGCGCATGGACGGCATGGAGACGCTGCGGCAAATCACCCGCCGCTCGCACGTGCCGGTGATCGTGGTGAGCGCCCTGAGCACGGAGGGAGCCACGGCGACTTTCAAAGCGCTGGCCCTGGGCGCGTTTGATTTTGTCGCCAAACCGCGCGACGCCGCCTCCGCGCACATGGATGAAATCGCCCAGGACTTGATTGACAAGATCAAGGCCGCCGCCACCAGCAAAGTCCGCGGCGCGCCGGCGTTGCTTCCGGAGCACCCGAAGGCCAGCAAGCCGGGGTTTCGCCCTCGCAAAGAGCCGACCAAGATCGTTGCCATGGGCGTCTCTACCGGTGGGCCCAATGCCCTCCAGTACCTGCTGGCGAAGCTTCCTGGAGACTTCCCCGGCAGCATCGTCGTGGTACAGCATATGCCTGAGGGCTTTACTCACATGTTTGCCCAGCGCCTGAATGAGAGCTGCGCTATTGACGTAAAGGAAGCGCAGTCGGGCGACCTGCTGGTGGCGGGCCGAGCCCTGATCTGTCCCGGAGACCGGCATATCAAGGTGCGCCGTATGCCGCTGGGAAACACGGTGGTGCTCTCCGACGATTCCCGGATGAACGGGCACCGGCCGTCGGTCGACATCCTGTTTCGCTCGGTGGCCGCTGAGTTTGGCAGCCGCGCGGTGGGCGTCCTGATGACCGGTATGGGCGAAGACGGCGCTATGGGTCTGGGCCTGATCAAGAATTCCGGCGGGCTCACCATCGCCCAGAGCGAGGAGTCGTGCGTGGTCTTTGGCATGCCCAAGGCCGCGATTGAAAGAGGATTTGCCATGCGGGTTGTTCCGCTGGACATGCTGGCCAATACCCTGGCCAGCCAGTGCAGTCCGGAAAGGATTGCACGAGCCGTAAAAGTTTGATTGGAGCGCAAGAGGAGAAAACTTATGGACCAATTTCCAGTTCTGCTTCGCAAAGACCACAGGCCGATCCGTTACCTGGTGGTGGACGACTCGGTTTTCGCGCGTAAAAACGTCGCGAAGATGGTGGAGTCGTTCGGAGGCGAAATCGTCGGCGAGGCCGGCGATGGCTGCACCGCGATCACCGAGTACGACCGGACCACGCCCGACATGGTGCTGATGGACATCACTATGCCGCAAATGGAAGGCATTGAAGCCGCCGAACGCATTGTGCGCACGCACCCGGAGGCCCGCATCGTCATGGTTTCTTCCGTGGGATACCAGGAGAATATCGTGGCCGCGTTGCAAAAGGGAGCTCGCCATTTCGTGCAAAAGCCGGTCAAGGCCGAGATCCTTTACGAAGTGATCAAGTACGTGATGGGGGACGACGCAGTGGCCACCACGCCAACTGTTCACGGGAGCTGATCATGCGTATGGAGTTGATCCAACCGTTCATCAACGCCGCTGACGCCGTGCTCGCGGAGACGCTGCAAAGCCGCACCCGCATCGGCGACGTCACCATGGACGAGGAGGCTTATCGCCGCAAGGGAATAGCCTCTCTCGTCACCATCAAGGGCGATATCGAAGGCCGCATCATCTTCGACATCGATTCGCCGACGGCGGCCAAGGTGGCCAGCTATCTCGCCGGGGTCCCGGTGCCGGAGAGCGAAGAAATGGCGCGCGAAACCGTCTGCGAACTGGCGAACATGGTCATTGGCAGCGCGGTTACCGCTCTCAACGATCAGGGCTTCCGCTTCAAGATTCAGCCTCCGGTGGTCCACATGGAAGCCTTGGGCGAGAAGAGCAGCGAGGATCAAGAGGCCCTGGTGATGTGCTTTGACACCGACAGCGGCAACGTCTTCATGAACATCGCCATGCGCCAGGGCCGCAGGCGGCGCAGCGACCAGAGACCCGGGTAGTTCTTTCCTTTCTCCTTTTGCAACTCCAAATAAAACAGGCGGCCTTCAGGCCGCCTGTTTTTATCTCACTCGCCCGATCACGGGAAAACCCTCACCATGAACGGAGTCTGCGTGATGTTGGCCGGACAACTCGACGGATTGGAGCAGGAAAGGTTCTGTTGCGGCGCCGGGAAGGTGATCACCTTGCCGGTCGCAACCCGAATATCAGCCACCGTGCCGGCATGGGCGGCGACAGCATAGGCGCGAGAAGCATCACCAGCGACGTCAACGGAAACGACTCCGGACCCCACGGTAATGGTTCCCGTCTCGCGCAGTCCCACCGCGTCAACCACACTGACCATAGTCCCGTTGCAACTGGCAAGGTTGGCCGCCAGGCTGGTGTGATTGGTTCCGGCCGGACAGTTGCCGAGCGCCGAATAAACTTTCGACCCGTCATTCAGTGCGGCCACCGAGACTGGCGCGCCGGAAACCGTTATGTTCGCCAACAGTGTCGGCAGTATTTGCGGTGTAACCCCCAGGTTGATCCCGTCGGCTTTGATCACGCTGATGGTGTTGTTGCCGGTGTTGCTCACGTAGACGCGTTCCCGGTTGGGGTCATAGAACGCAAAATTCGGGGATGCACCCACGGGAATCACCGTAATCACGATATCGAGCGTAGTATCAATCACGCTCACCGTGCCGTCACCCTGGTTCACCACGAAGACATCAACGCCGTCCGCGCTCATCACCCCCCAGATCGGCTGGGCTCCCACGGGAATGGTCTTGACGACCGTGTTATCCGTAGTCGAGACCACGGTCACAGTATTGTTCCCATGGTTGACTATGTAGATCTTGCTGTTGGCCGAGCTGCCGGCAATGGCCACCGGCTGGGATCCCACCGGGAGCGGGATCACGGCGGTGATCGCCTGCACGGCACTTGAAACCACGCTGGAATCGTCGCTGGCGCTATTCGCGGTGAAGAAATTGGTGCTGCTGCTGGTGCCGCCGGCTACCGGCAGGGAGGTGCCGGGGCTAGACGTAACGGTGTTGACGATGCCGCTGAGCGGGTTCAGAGCGACGTACGCAGTGATGGTTCCATCGCCATTGATGGCATAAACATTGCTGCCGCCCTTGCCCAGAAAGACCGGGTTCGGCCCCACCGTCAAGGTGCCGGCGAGCGTGTCACCGGAAACGTCGATGTGCATGGTGCTTCCGTTCCCAGAGGGATTGGTAGAGAGCACAACTGCATTGCCGAGGGCCGCCGGATTTCCGGCGGGCTGAGGCACGGGAACAATAAACTGGCGCAAAGTATCGTTGCAGCCGGCCAGCAAGGCCACGGCAATGGCCGCCAGCAAAGCCAGCAACGGGGTTTTGTGACTTGATAGCATTACACTCCACCGAACGTACAGGGTATGAACGAACCAGCTCTGAAATATTGCGAGATTCTCATTGTATCGGGTCACTAGCATTCAAGGCTAGAGCGGCACCTCGACCCCGACTGCCAACGTGGCCAAAATCCGGTAACCTGCCGAGATTTTAAGACCGCGCAATCCTTGCCCATGGCCGGCAATTCCGGCGATTTTAGCGGTCTCATAGTACGATGCGCACAGCAAATCCAGAGTTCCGGAGAACCGACCTGGCAACTAGGCGCCAATTCCGTCCCACGGACGTGGTCGCGCTGGCCTTGGCCGCGGCGTTGCTGGGCATTTTCCTGGCCATCAACTTTGCCCAGCTGGTAGCGGCGCCGGGCCGCACCCTGGCCTCATTGGGAATTACCGCGGCCTTTGCCGTTCTTGCCTGGCACTCCCGAGGGGTAAATATCAGCGGCGCTTTGGCCGGCTCGGCGATCGCTTTTATTCTCGCCGCCCGGGAAATCATGATGTTCTGCCTTCTGCTGGGCGTTTTCGCGGTCACGCTGGCAGCCACCCGCCTGGGCGCGCAACGCAAGCAACAGCTTCGCATCGCCGAGGCGTCGGACGGCCGCTCCGCTTCGCAGGTCATGGCCAACCTGGGCGTGGCCACGCTACTCGCCGTATTTGCCCCTTCCGGGTGGACCGTGCTGGCCCTGGCCGCTTTGGCCGAGGCCGCGGCTGACACCTCATCCAGCGAAATCGGGCTCGCTTTCCCCGGCAAAACCTTCCTCATCACCAACTGGAAGCCAGTTTCTCCGGGAATCGACGGTGGCATCAGCCTTCGCGGAACCGCTGCCGGTCTGGCCGCAGCGGCCGCTATAGCTCTGGCCGGCAAGTTCTGGGGGCTGGTTCCCAGCCATCATGCAGCCGCCATCGTCTATGCCGGCTTTCTGGGGACCCTGGTGGACAGCCTGCTGGGAGCTCTGCTGGAAAGACGCGGCTGGCTTAACAACGATCTTGTCAACCTCCTTAGTACCGCAGCCGCAGTAGGGATTGCCTGGATTCTGATGTGAACGAATTTTCCGCGTCAGATGAGTTCTCGGTTTCCGAGGACGGATGATTGGTGAGGGACAAACAGTTCAACGTAGAGACGTGGCCATGCCACGTCTCCACGCCGGCAGCTAGTGAATCGGTTGAAATGCCTTGAAAAACAGGGCTTTACGCGGCTAACTTCTGGCCCAGGAATTCCTTGGCCTTGCCCACTACGGCATCCCATTTTTTGAGTTGTTCCGGAGTCAGAAAGTTGACCAGCCGTTCACGCAGTTGGGCGCGATGCGCGGCCACTTTCTTGATGAGGTCTTCTTTAGAGACGTGGGGGTTTTGGCTCTTGTATTCCTGGACCTTGCTATACGACTCGGTCAAAAAGCCATGCAGTTTTTCTTTTTGCTCCGCCGAGAGGTTCAACTCGGCGCCAAATTTCTTGAGTTCACCGACGATCTGTTCACGTTGCTCTTGCGACAGGTTCATCACCCTTCTCCTTATTGTTGGTTGGACTTCGAGATTTGCGGGGGTTGACTGCTCTGTTCCACAACCCCGCTTGGCGGACGTTTTCCGGCCTTCTGCTTTACGGTTACGACGACGGCCTGAAGCAGAAGGTTGTCTTGTTGCGAGCGCGGTGAAACCCGTATTTTTGCGGGGGAGGGAGAGGATTCGGCGGCCGCGAATGGGACACCTTTTCGTAACTCCTCAAGCAGAACCCTGTTGTGTCTCTTTGTTGTAAAGAGGCGACTGCGCGCGCGGAGATGGAGGCGCGTCACACCGACCGAGCCCCAAAGAGCCGGTCAGCTTATGGTCAGAGACTGTGTGAGGCGGAAGCCGATGCGTTGATCAGCGTCGAACCCGGCTTCTTTCTTGGCCGGCGCACCCTTGTCGTCCGTGGCTTGAAAGGAGTTGGACAGGGACCGATCCCCGCCACCCGTCAGGAAGGCGAAGTCGCGGTTCTTAAATACGCCTCCGCCGGCCATGGCGCTGTTGGTCTGCATGGCGATGGTCTTGCCGTTCACCGTGATCGAAGAGAGAGTGATGCGCACATATCCGGCGGTGTGTAGGCGCCCGGACTCACGCGCCGCCACCACTCTTCCCGTGACCTCGGCGCCTTGCGGGACGATGGTTTGGTTATCCACCAGTAAAGGCTCGTCGAGCACTGCGGTAAAGCTCTGTCCGGCCTGCGCCCGAGCCGCGGTGATGGCCTGATGCAAGCGAACGTAGAGAATGGTGTTGGCCGGCACCACTACCGGTTTGCCTTCGGTAAACGGCAACTGCTGCCCACCGTTTTCCGGGCCTTGAGCTCCCACCCCGCTGCAGCCAACCGCCACCGCCAGCACCGCGAGCGACGCCAGCACCGAAACCTGCCGCCAAGACCTCAACTTCATAGCTTGCTCCCTGGGCAGGGTGGCGCTCTGCCAAGCACTTGACTGTGCAACGGGGTTGCCATCGCAAGTCTCTTGCTTTCAACGGCCTAGCTCAGAGTGATGCACCTGTTACGGTGTAGTTTTTACAAGGAAGGTAAGTAGGTCCTTCTGGCAAATAGCGATTCCAGCACCAAACGCCGGGCAAAAGCAGGTCCTATGTCGTGAACTTCATGCCCTTGCGACGGCTTGCCTTCGAGGCAATGGGTTGGCTGCTTCGTCCGCAGGGCCAGGGATGCGGGCGGATGGTCGGCTATTCCGAAGTTAATCGGCACGCTTACCGAGCCACGGCGGGCTGGCAAAGCCGCCAGTTCGTTCACGACGGCCCGGTTCATCGTGAGTTGCCAGTGCTGACGCACCGGTCGTAATATCAGCGTCATGATATCGAATCGCTCGATGCCTCGAAGCACAGTGCTTCCAGAACTGGCGTATCCGCACATTGGGGACGCGATCAGCCGCCTATGTGAGGCGTTCGGGTTCACCCTGCGCATCCGCATGGGAAATCATCGAGCTCAACTGAACGTCGGCGATGGCGCCGTGATCCTGATTGAGGCCGATCGCAACGTCTCCTTGAAAACGTCTGTCATGGTCCGCGTCGAAGATGTCAACGGTCACTATGAGCATGCTCGCCGGATCGGAATACATATTCTTCGCGAGCCAGCGGATTACCCATACGGCGAGCGGCAATACAATGCTGAAGACTTCGCGGGACACTACTGGTGCTTCTCGCAATCGATAGCCGATGTTGACCCAAGAGAATGGGGCGGAACTCCGGGCCGGCTGTAGCCGCTGCCTCAGTCGACTTCCCACAAAGAGGTAGCCGATATTTCACCTCAGTGGCTGAAGCCGGTCAGTTTTTGAAGCCGAGACGCAGGCATAAATGCCTGCTTCACCCAAGCCTGCTCCACCCTATACCAACCCGCCGTAGGTGCAGTGGTGGCGGCCCACTAGCGGGTCCAGTGAATTTCACGGCCGGTCGACTGTACCCCGCACACGACGAGATTGCCCAACTCGCGTACAGCCTGCACTCGTCACGTGACCGTCAGGACGGGCCGCCACATCGAAGATTGGCTGCTCGAACAGGAACTCACGCGGCACTACGCGTAACTGGCGGCTGGCTGAGCCAGGTTTCGAAACGTGTCTCGCCGAGTCGTGGGTTATTGCCCGGAAGCAGTGTTCTCTCGCTGAGTGTCGCCCCAGCGTAACGCGCTTTTGGGTCAGTGATGACTTCGCGGGGATCTTTGAGTGCGGCCAAGCGCCGCCGAACCAGATCATCGATGCGAAACTGTTCCGGCCCCCCTATTTCGACAGTGCCATTTTGCGGCGGGCCTACCGCGACCATGCCTAAGGCACTCGCGACATCGTCGGCAGCCATCGGCTGGAAAAGCACATGTGGCAAACGCACCTTGTCGCCGTCGGTGGAGATGTCGGCGAGGCCCTTGAGGAACTCGAAAAACTGCGTCGCATGCACGATCGAATAAGGAATAGGTGAACCTTTGATCAGTTTCTCCTGAGCAATCTTTGCGCGGAAGTAACCGCTTTCAGACAGCCGGTCGGTTCCCACCACTGACAAGGCAACGTGATGTCCCACGCCGGCGGCCGCCTCATAGGTGAGGAGGTTGCGCGTAGATGTCTCGAAAAACTTCATCACAGCCGCGTCTTCCCACGAGGGAGAGTTCGATACGTCAACGACCACCGATGCACCCTTCAGCGCTTCGGCCAGCCCCTCGCCGGTGAGGGTGTTGACGCCGGAATTGGGTGACGCAGCTATTGCTTCGTGCCCGTGCTCACGAAGCTTTTTGACAAGCCTTGATCCGATGAGTCCACTACCGCCGATTACTACGATTTTCATGATTTGTCCTTTCTTTTCGACCGAGGCATTACGAAGCTGCGGGCTCTGGCCCCGGCGTTTGGGATGAAATGAACGTTCTCGTACTGTTCTTTGATTCCGCTGTAAATCTTGCGGTCTCTCGAGTGAAAGTCGTTGAGCAGCTCGACAAGAATGAGAGCGGACACATCGGTTGGATAAGTCGCGTGTGTCATGATTTCCGCCTTTTGGCTGATGGTGTTGCGTCGAAAGCTGCCCGGCGCTACTGAATAAGGTCGCCGACCTTGAATTGACTCGCCACCACAACGGCGGGTTGCCAGAATGTGTGAGACCCTCGCCGGCATTCCCAAGTCATGGGCAATCCGGAAATCATTCCGGGCCAGAAGTCCTTTTCTGGGAGATCTAACCGGATTAGGAAAGATAAACGCCCAAGCGTTGACCAATGTGATTGAGTCCCGCTTTGTCGGCAAACCCGGAAATTAACGCCTACTGGTTTGTTGACGAAAAATCGCAATCATACTCATTGACGGGTTCTGAGTGTAATCGCCTTCCATGAGAAGGCCGGTCGGAGTCAAGTAGATTCGTTTTTGTTAGACAAGGTTTTTGTTCTTCTCCCTGCCGAGTCGCTACTGTCGCCACCCTTCCATCCGCACTCTTGGATGAGCAATTTTCGCTCGGTGCAAGTTGGGCGTTCTCGTTTCAGCCGGTGCTGCCACCTGATTTGCGACCTTTGTTCTACCTCGAGGATAGAAGTTGGGCCAGGCGATTAACGCAGTCACCGGAACTCGGCGTTTTGGCTTTTGTTTTTCCCTTCTTTGAAAGGTTTTTGTTTTATGCCGCGGTCCCCATTGCGCTCCGCTTGCTGTTGTGCAGCGGTTCGTACACTTCTCCACTGACCCACAGGTGATGCAGCAATACTGCCAGCTTGCGCGCCGTGGCCACGATCGCTCTCTTCTTGCCGTTCCTTCCCCCGCGCTCGGCCAGCTTCAGGCCCCAGCGTCTGAGATCGCAATCCACACCAAACGGTCCCAAGATATGGTGGGCTCCTTGTACCAGCAGCGTTCGCAGATATGGGTCGCCTTCCTTGCTGATGTGCATCTGCGGCTCGCTCTGCCCCGAATTCCTGCGCCCCGGTTGCAGTCCCAGGTAGCAGCCTACGTCACGGCTCTTGTGGAAGCGATGCGGGTCTTCCAGCGTCAGCAGAAACGTCAGTGCG
>DATDGY010000094.1:0-22597 GCA_036521855.1 Candidatus Angelobacter sp. | reverse complement strand
TCTCCATCTCGCAGGGTGGTATCAAAAATCGCAATATGCGGCTTGGCCATTGGAGTTTTTTCCTCCGCGCACAAAACTTTCATGTATGCTGGGCCGGAACGGATGATAAGTCAAATTTATAGTTCTTTTGCTTATCATAAGGATTGGTTATTCTATAAGCAGGGCTTTCTCCCGCCCAAGGCGAGGTAGGTGATGGATCTCTTTCAGTTGGAGACGTTTCTGGCGGTGGTCCAGACGGGCAGTTTTTCCGGCGCGGCCAAAGTGGTGCATCGGACGCAGCCGGCCGTCAGCCAGGTGGTGCGCAAGCTGGAGGATGAGCTGGGCGAACCGCTCTTCGACCGTTCCTCGCGCGACGGCCGCCTGACCGATGCCGGCAAGGTCCTGCAGGAATACGCGCAGAAAATGCTGAACCTGCGCCGCGAAGCCCGCGCCTCGCTCGAAGAATTACGCCAGTTTCAGCGAGGCACCCTGGTGCTGGCGGCCAACGAATTCACCTCGCTCTATCTGCTGCGGGTGCTGGAAGCATTCCGGCGGTTTTCGCCGATGATCAAAGTCGCGGTGCAGCGCGCGCTGGCCAGCGGCATCGCCTCCCAGGTGGCCGACCATACGGTCGAATTGGGAGTGCTATCCTTTCGTCCCGACAATTCTTCGCTGCAGTCCATTGTGGTGTACCGTGACGAACTGGTCTTTGTTGTTCCCCCGGCGCATCCCTTGGCCGGAAACCGCAGCGTGAGCATCCGCCAGTTAGGGGCGGAGTCGTTTGTGGCCCACAACGTGGTTTCACCCTACCGGCTGAAGGTGCTGGAAGCGTTCAAACGCCACAAGACGCCGCTCAACATGGACGTGGAGATGCCGACCATTGAATCCATCAAACGCTTTGTAGCCGCCGGCAACGGAGTGGCGCTGGTGCCGCGCATCTCCGTGGAACCGGAGTTGAGCCGCCGCGACCTGGTCGCGATTCCCGTGCAGGAGCTGAAACTGGAACGCAAACTGCGTATCGTCTATCGCAAAGGCGGCCAGCTATCCCATGCTGGGCGAGCCTTCCTGAAGGTCGCCCAATCCTTGAGCACAAGTGAGAAGGGGAGATATTTGTTTCAGGTGGAACGATGATGCTGAATGAGGCAGCGCGCCGATTCCTGCCAATATCCGGGCCAACTCAGACGCCGGCAGCGTGGGGAGCATCTCGATTTGGCGCAGAGGGCATCATTCTTTTTGGGCTGACGCAGCTCTTCGGGCTGGCATAACGTGACTCACGTCGCGTTGGAAATTGGCATCGAGCAATTTGTGTTACTCCCAACGAAACACCTTCGCCGAGAGCGCGGTGCAAACGACAAACACCACGGCCAGTGCCGCTACGTCGCCCACGTGCGCGGACCACGCGCCGCCGTTCCAGATTCCCCCGAGCAGTGACACCGCGTAAGTTAGCGGCAGCATTCGCGCCACTGCGTGGAGCACCGGCGGCAGCGATGCAAGAGGCACGAAGAGTCCCGAGACAGCGATCATCGGGTACAGGATGACGGTGCCGATCGGCTGCGCAAAGCGCGCGGTGGGAACGATGCTGGCGATGAGAAAGCCGATCGACAGAATGCTCCAAGTGCTGATCAGAAGCGCGATGGTAAACGCCAACAACGGAGCATGGACGCTGACCGGGTAGTACCGTTTGCCCGCCAGCACCAGCACGGCCAGTGTGGCCAAGGTGAGCAGCAGCTTGACGAGTACGTGGGCGGTAAGGATCGTCTGTGGGCGGAGCGGAGTAGCACGGAGGCGTTTCAAGATGCCACCCTCGCGGTAAATCGCGATGATCGTGACCAGCGACAGCACAGAGTTGATAACGATCAGGAGTGAGGCAAGAACCGGCAGGCCTACGTGGACAAAACTGCTGGCAGCGAGTGTGGACGGGCCGAGTGTCCGGCCGGCTATCCGGCCCAGGACCAGGAACACCACAACGGGTAAACCGATGGTCCCGAACGCGCCGAGCGGCTCGCGCATAAAGATCTTGAGCTCGAGCCAGGTTAGTTTCCACAGTCCACGCAGCGTCATAAGAAAGCCTAGTCGCGAATCGAGTGCCCAGTGAGCTTGAGAAAGACGTCCTCAAGGTTGGGGAGTATGGTGCGGAAGTCGGTGACCCGAATCCGGTTCTCGGAGAGACAATGGATCACCTCGGTCACGAGATCGTCGCCGCGACCGCGAATCGTGAATCGCAAATCTCTGCAGGTCACCTCTTCAACTCGTGGAATCGTTCTCAAGCGGTCTTCGGCGGTCGGGTCGTCCGTGGCCAAGACGACGGTTCGCTCCGGGCAGTGCCGATGGATGAGTCTCTCCGGAGTATCCATGTCGATGATCCTTCCGTGTTCGATGATTGCTACCCGGTCGCACAGCCGCTCCGCCTCCTCCATGAGGTGAGTGGTCAAAAAGACGGTCTTGCCGCGGTCGCGGATGCCGCGCACCAGGTCCCAGATTGCCCGCCGCGACTGTGGGTCCAACCCGGTGGTTAACTCGTCGAGAAACACCACTTCCGGATCGTTGATCAGCGCCAGTGCAATGAACAATCTCTGCTTCTGGCCTCCAGAGAGGTTCATAAACCAGGCGTTCCGCTTTTCAGCAAGGCCGAGTTGTTCGAGCAGGCGTTCGCCGTCGATCGTCTTCTTCCGGTAAAGCGAAGCCCAGAGGTCGACCGCCTCCCACACCTTGATGCGCTTCTGGAGCTGCGCTTGCTGGAGCTGCACCCCGATGCGGTCCTGCAGCTTGTAGACTTGACGGAAGGGATCAAGACCCAGAACTGAGATGGTGCCCCGGTCGGGCGTGCGTAGGCCTTCGATACACTCCATGGTGGTGGTTTTTCCCGCGCCGTTGGGCCCGATCAAACCAAAGATCTCACCGTCGTTGACCTCGAACGAGACTTCGTCGACCGCTACCGTTGGGCCGTAAGTCTTTCGCACTCCCGAAACTTGAATGACTGGACGAGAAGCCGTGAGGGTGCTCATTCAACGCTCGCGCCTGTTGCGATCAAAAGAATCTGAAAAAGAACCCAGGCTTCTGTCAACTCCGAGCACGGTCATGATAGTTTGCAAAACGTAGATTGATTGCACCGGATCGAATGTTTATATCACGGATTTGGTTAAGCCCCCGATAAGCCGGCTTGTCGGACATGGTCCTGTTGGATTTGAAGTCTCCATCAACTCACTCCATGAAGGCATACTCCCGTTTACCGGCATCATCGAAAGGGTTGAGGTCCTCCCTGATCATGAGCGAGAACAATGGCGTTGCGGAACGGAGATCCTCACCACAGCAAGTACCATGAACCGGCCACTGCTTGTCTTTCTGTTCTCGTTCGTAGTCATGTGGGCCGCGGCTCAGATTGGGGCACGCTGCTTCAACTACATTCGCGAACTGGAAGGCGAGGAGAAGGACGCCTTCGGTTTCATCCTGGGCGCCGTCCTGACTCTGCTCGGTCTCCTTATCGGCTTCAGTTTTTCCATGGCCATTGGCCGGTACGATCAGCGGAAGAACTACGAGGAGGAAGAAGCCAACGCCATCGGAACCGAGTATGTTCGCGCTGATTTGCTAGCTCCTGTTGACGCGGCGAAGATACAGGGGCTTTTAAGGAACTACCTTGATCAGCGTGTTTTGTTCTACCAAGCACGCGACGCGAACCACATCCGGCAGATCAACAACGACACCGCACAACTGCAGAACCAGATGTGGTCAGCAACAAGGAACGCAGCTGTGTCACAACCCTCACCCCTGAGTGCCTTGGCTGTCTCTGGAATGAACGATGTCCTCAACTCCCAGGGCTACACCCAAGCCGCGTGGTGGAATCGCATTCCAGTCGCAGCGTGGGTGCTCATCTGGGCCATCGCAATTTGTTGCAATCTGCTGCTTGGTTTCGCCACCCGCCACACTCAACGAAAAGCTAGAAGTATCCTTCTGTTCATTCTCCCTCTGGTGCTTGCCATCTCGTTCCTTCTACTGGCTGACATTGACAGTCCCCGTGGCGGATTCATTCGCGTACGCCCGCAAAACTTGATGAGCCTCGCGCAGTCCCTGCATCCCTGAAGCTTCTGGGAATGGCATTCGCACGTGCTTCCAGCGGTACTGCAGATCGTTACCAGCCATGCCCCGTAAAACTCCTGTAGGCATGTCCTGCGCCTCACGCATCACAACATCATCCGCCACGGCAAAGTCGTCTTACGCTCTTGCGAAGAGGGCGACGAGAAACATCAGGAGAAGACTCGATGAAACACATGCTTAGGTTCACCGGCGCCCTGCTGCTGATTACTGCCGGGCTGTCGACGCAATTGCCGGCCCAGGAGGATTCCGTCCCCGGCGCCGCCAAGGTCGAGCCGGGGGCAACGCAGGCGCTGGACAGGATGGGAGCCTACCTTCGTACCTTGAAGGCTTTTCAGGTCCAAACACGGGGCACTTCGGAGATCGTGATGCCGGATGGCCAGAAGGTGCAGCTCTCGCAAACGACCAACCTCCTGGCGCGGATGCCCGACAAACTGATGGCTGACATCAATGGCGACCGAGGCTCCAAGCTCTACCTCTTCGACGGCCAGACCTTTACATTGTTCGCGCGCGATGCGGGCTACTATGCAACCGCCGCCGTCCCCGGCACGTTGCGGCAGCTGGTCGATATCCTGGCGGACAAATACGACATCGAGATTCCCCTGGTCGACCTGTTCTTGTGGGGTGCTCCAAACAACACTCCGCCGAAACTCACTTCAGCGATCGATATTGGGCCGACCGAGGTTGACGGCGTCTCCTGCGAACATTACGCTTTCCGCCAGGAGGGCCTCGACTGGCAAGTCTGGATCCAACAGGGCGACTATCCCCTGCCACGGAAGCTGGTGCTGACCACTCTGACGGATGATGCCCGTCCTCAGCACACATCCATCCTCACCTGGAATCTTGCCCCGTCGTACAACGAGGCTGCATTTACTTTTACCCCGCCGCCGGACACACACAAGATCGATTTTGCGCCCAACGCGCAGAGCGGAAAGCATTAGGAGGTTATTCATGAAGTTCTCGATTCGCCCATGGCTCGCCTTGATTGCAGCGAGCGTCCTGCTGGCGCCGACGCCATCCATGGCCGCCGGGAACGTGCCTGCGCGTTCCCAGTCCCGCCAGAGCGTCAACCGGAATACTAATGCCGGCGGGAATACGAACGTTAATCGCAACGCCAACGTCAACCGGAACACCAACGTCAATACGAATACCAACGTCAACAGGAACACCAATGTGAATGTCGATCGCAACGTCAATGTACACGGAGGCTATTACGGTGGCAGCTATGGCGGGGGATGTTGCTATCACCCGGTGGCCACCGCAGCTGCGGTTACGGCAACGGCGGTTGCGACCGCGGCAGTGGTTGGCTCCAGGGTGCAAACCCTGCCGCCATCGTGCACCGTCGTGGTGGCGGGTGGCGTTTCCTACCAGCAATGCGGCAGCACGTGGTACCAGCCGCAGATTGCCAGCGGCAGTACGACCTACGTGGTGGTGAACCCTCCGCAGTGAACTTCGAGATCGGGTGATCTCGTGATCTGGTGATCGGGTGATCTGAAACCTCCGCAGCGATCTACCGAACACCCGATCTGGTATTTCGAGGCGCTTTTAAGATCAATCCGGGACGGCAGCTCTTCCATGCGCCTTACGGATGCCACAAATAGCTGATCTTCACGAAGACCTGGCGGCCGTCGTTGAGCAGGGCGCCGGGCCCGTGCAGCAGGCCGACGCCGTTGGGATCGCACACTCCACCTACGCGAACGCACAGGCCGGGATCGATGTTCTCCAGATTGCTGTTGTACCCGGCATAGATCGCCGTTCCCGGATGCACCATGTAGGTGATCAGGAAATCGAAGTTCATGTTCTTGGTGGTGCTCAGGTTGGAGAATTGCTGGTTGGCCAGCAGACCGTTGTACTGGGCGATGAAACGCACGGAAAGCGCCTGGGTAAACTGATAATTCCACTTGGAGCGGATGATGTGATTATCGAAG
Organism: Candidatus Angelobacter sp.; assembly: GCA_036521855.1. Taxonomy (GTDB): domain Bacteria; phylum Acidobacteriota; class Terriglobia; order Terriglobales; family Acidobacteriaceae; genus Angelobacter. The sequence goes on along the minus strand of DATDGY010000094.1, from coordinate 16,601 downwards.
ACCGCATGGTGCACCGGCTGGTGCGTCACCCGGTCCAGGATATAGGTGTTATCGATCTGCAGGCTGCCGAAAGGCTTGATGCTCATCGTGGAATTGATTTGGGTTTCGTCCCCCTCGTTGGGAATCTGCCCGTTTGGGACCACGATATTCACCGCGCCGTCGCGAATAATGTTGGTGCTGAAGGTAAGCTGGCGCAGGGGGCTGGTGCGGAAGACGATCCCACCGTAATTCTCAACGAACTTCCTGTTGAAGGTAAGGCCGGAGAAGTCGACCGGCCGCAGCGTGTCACTCGAGGTTCCGGCGACAGGAGCGATGATGGTGTTGCGGTGAAAACCGAACACCCAGTCCCCGCCGAAGCTGTACTCCACGCCGAGCCCGGTGTGGTCATAGGTTTTGTCCCCATTCAGCTCCGGACCGAACAGGATCATCGGACCCTTTTTGGGCTTCCAATAAAAATGGTAGTAGCTGTTCAAGTGGCGGATGTCGGTTCGGTGGGTAAAGCCCAGGGCGGTGAAAAAGCCGGGCGAGATGTCCTGGTATTCGAAGAAGCCGGTGAAGCGTTCCCCCTGGCCTATGAACCCGCCGTCATGATTGCTGCCGAAGGAATAGGGAGTCGCCTGGGTGTGATCGTAGGTGGAGCTGGCCACGCCGCGATAGAACAGGTTCCAGTTCTTATTCAGCTTGATATTCAAGTCCAGTCCGCCCACGTGATTAAAGTCGCCGGAGAACTCGCGGTCGGTGTAAATCAGTCCGATGGTCGAGTTTTTGCCCAGATCGTAGGCCACTCGCCCTACGGCAAAGTAAGCCCGCTGGCCAAAGTAGGGATCTCCCGGCAGTACTTGCTCGCCGGGAGAGCGGTCGTCGGCCACCAGGAAGCCCAGGGTCCAGGGGCCTTCTTTGCCGGTAAGGCGGGCGCCGAACTGCGGATCGGCGATGCGCCGCGTGAACAGCAACCGGTTCGACTGGAAGGGCTGCAGATTTTCAAAGAAATTTGAGTTCTCCAGGAAGAAGGGGCGCTTTTCGGGGAAGAACACTTCGAAGCGCTGGTTGACCGTGTTCTGCGGCTGATCGGATTCCACCTGGCTGAAATCGGATTCGATGGTGGCGTCGAGCACCAGCGAGTCTTTGAAGACAAACTTGGCGTCGAGTCCGCCCTTGGCGTCGAAGGTCTTGGAGCTGAATACCGGGTTGGTAGGGACATCCTGGTTGATGGTGCGAAAGCTGCTTCCATAGATATAAGGATTGAACTGCATGTTGCGCCCCGGGGAGATGTTCTCGAAACCCGACATGGTGGCTTCCTGGTTGAGTTGCCCGGAGATCTTGCTGGAGACGCGGGGGAAGAAATCATCTTCGTCGGACCGTGGAATCACGCGCATCAGGGTCATGCCCCACTCGGGGAGCACCTCGCCGCGGCGAAAACGCAAACTGCGGAAGGGAATGCTTTGGAGGACGACGTAGCCCAGGTGGGTCACCTTGCCGGCAGTGTTCCAGACGGCGTCCCACGAGTTGTCGGTGCCGCTGCCGCCCTCGGTATACAGGCCGTCGGCCTGAATGCCCAGCGGGTTGGTGTCAAACACCAGGGAGTGACGCTGATCGTGAAAGGTATCGAGCATCAGCTCCACGTAGTCATCGTCATAGATGTTTTCGCGCCGGCTGGTGTGGGCGCGTATCTTGCCCGGCTCTTTGTCAAAACACAGCCATACCACGTAAAGGTTCTGATGGTCATAGCCCAGGTAGACCTCGGTGCGCTGCGTCGGTTCGTCACCATCTTTGGGATCGCGTTGCACGAATCCGCTGACCTTCAGAAGGTCGCGCCGCGAAATCTCCGCCATGTTTTCAAATTCTTCGAGCTTCGGCGCTCGCTCGATGCGGGGAATGCTGAGGATCTTAGACGCTATGGCCACCGGCAATGCCGGCGCGGCCTGCTTGGCGGGAAGAGCGGCCTGCTTGGCGGGAAGAATAGAAGGATTAGGAGATTGCTCCTGGAGGAATGCCGTAAAAAATAGAAAAACTGCAAATACGCCCATTACCCCTCGAACCAGCCACCGGCTGTTAGAGCTGAATACGTTTACTTTGACGCCCGGTTCCTGAATTGGCCACCAGAGAACCAGGATATTTTGAGACGGCCTAAGATGGCGTCCGGGGTTCGCCTTATGCCTTCCGCGACTGCGCCAACGGCCTCTTCGGACCGAGCAGCCGCCAGTTGCGGGGAATGCCGTCTGGCGCTCGAGCTTGAGGAGCTTAGAATACTTCGCGAGGAACCCGCCCTGCCCGCCCAGGGCCTAATTGCTAAGTGCTAATGGCTAAGTGTTGTTTTCAGTACTTGGGAACTTTCGGATCGATCCGGTCGGCCCAGGCCAGGATGCCGCCTTTCAGGTTCTTGGCCTTGGTGAAGCCGGCCTGCCGCAGAAATTGAACGGCCCTAGCGCTACGCCCGCCGCTGCGGCAATGCACCACCATCTCTTTGGCAGGATCCAGCTCCTGCACGCGCTTGGGAAGGTCGTTGAGCGGGATGAGATGACCGTTGATGTTGCAGATCTGGTACTCGTGCGGCTCGCGCACATCCAGGATGAAGACGTCTTGCTTGGCATCGAGCTGTTGCTTGAGCTCTTCCACGGTGATTTCCGGTACGCCGGGCGCTGGAGTGGTCACAGGTTTTTCTTGTCCTCGCAGTCCGCAGAATTCTTCGTAGTCGATCAGTTTAGTCACCGTAGGATGGTTTCCGCAAACCACGCAATCGGGATTTTTGCGCAGCTTCAGCTCGCGGAATTTCATGGCCAGGGCGTCTACCAGCAACAGGCGCCCGATCAGCGGTTCGCCCGAGCCGAGAATCAGCTTGATGGCCTCAGTCGCCTGGATCAGGCCGACGAGTCCCGGCAGAATTCCCAGCACGCCGCCTTCAGCGCAGGAAGGAACCAGTCCCGGCGGAGGCGGTTCGGGATATAAGCAGCGGTAGCACGGGCCGTCCTTGGCGGCGAAGACGCTGGCCTGGCCCTCGAAACGGAAGATAGAGCCGTAGACGTTGGGCTTGCCGGTGAAGACGCAAGCGTCGTTGACCAGAAAGCGAGTGGGAAAGTTGTCCGTGCCGTCGATGATGATGTCGAAATCGGCGAAGATCTTGAGCGCGTTCTCGCTGGTGAGCCTGGTGTCGAAGGTCTGCACATTGACGAAAGGGTTGATGGCGGCCAGCTTCTCCTTGGCTGACTCCAACTTGGAACGGCCTACGTCGCTGGTGAAGTGGATGATCTGGCGCTGCAGGTTGGTGAAGTCCACCACATCAAAATCCACCAGACCGATGGTGCCCACGCCGGCCGCAGCCAGGTAGAGCGCCAGCGGCGATCCCAGCCCGCCGGTGCCGATACACAGCACGCGGGCGGCCTTCAGCTTCTGCTGGCCCTCCATGCCCACTTCCGGCATGATCAGGTGACGCGAGTAGCGAAGGACTTCCTCATTGCTCAATGAAGGCGGTGGGTGTGGCGCCAAGGTTGTGGCCATCGTGGTCCTTCCTGGAAATCAGGCCGATCCTGGCCGCTCGGGACGCTGGGGCGGCAGCCCGTCAGGCGGCAGCCCATGGCATCAGACGCGAGCGCGGATCGTCGCCGTCGTTCTCATTATATAGGTCGATATGTGTTCAGAGAGCGATGGGCAGCGGTTGACGATAGGCCACGATCTCAATCTGTTCCGCGTGAAACCTCTTCTCTTCCTCCGAGCCGGTGAGCACAAAAGAGGAAGTGGCGGCGGCGCGCCCGCCTTCCACGCTGGTAATGATGTAAGAACAGTCGAACCAGTGCGCCTCCTCAAGGTCGGTGCGGGAACACTTCGCGGGATGGTCGGGGTGAGAGTGGTAGAACCCGACAATGTTCTCCGCCCGGCTGCGGCCCAGCTTCAGCGCCGCAATCACCTGCAGGGGCGGGATGGTGTAGCGATTTTCAGGAGAGTCAGTGCGCGCGTTCTCGCAAGGCACGGTCAGAGTGACCACGCGGTCATTGTTGTTCAGGCTGCCGAGAAGAATGCCACAGCACTCATGGGGATAGCTTCGTTCCGCTTCCCAGCGGATCAGGTCATAATCTGGCTTGCTGATTCTCAGCATATGAGTTCTCCCGGGAAGTGGCGCGATTCTCGAGATTCTTCCCCGAACAACCCGGACAACAGGTCCGCAAACATCAGCCAGGACCAAACGCTCGTTACCAGTTCTGAATTGCAGCCTATTATTCAAGGTTAACAGCAGAATTGCATCAAAGTTGTAGCAATTTCCCGTTAAATTCGACACCTAGGTTGTATTGATTGCACCGAATGCTGTGCAATTCCAATGGAACCGGCCTGACCCGTTGCCGTCATGCTCCTTCCACCGTGCCGCATGAATTATGAGCGCCGTCATCTTCTTGTTGACATCCGACAAGAGCTTGCGTCTAATGCTTTTGTCGACATCCGAGGGGAGGTAAATTTCGTGGGCGAACAGATTGACCTGTTGCAAGGCACCCTGGATCTTCTGATCCTGAAAACGCTGGCCCTGGAGCCTATGCATGGCTGGGGGATTGCGCAGCGCATCCAGCAGGTTTCCCAGGAGGCGCTGCAGGTGGGACAGGGGTCGCTCTACCCGGCGCTGGCCCGCCTGGAGCAGCGGGGATGGATCGCCGCAGAGTGGAGCGTCTCTGACAACAATCGCCGCGCCAGGTTTTATTCGCTCACCGCGGCCGGCACCCGGCAGCTCAAGAAGGAGTTGGGCGAGTGGGAACGGCTGTCGGCAGCCATCGCGCTGGTCTTGAAGCAAAGCTGAAAGGACATGAAGCATGCAACTGCTTAAACGCCTCCAGCGCCTCTTCCGGCCACGGAAGGTGGATTCCGACCTGAACAACGAACTGCGTTTCCATCTGGAGAAGGAAGTCGAGCTGAACATCGCCCGCGGGATGACCGCCGAAGAAGCCCGCCGTCAGGCGCTGATCGCATTTGGCGGGGTGCAGCAGACCCGGGAGATGGTGCGCCGTCTGCGTTGGACCGGCTTGGTCGAGGCCTTTGCGCAAGACCTGCGCTACGGCGGGCGTATGCTGCGCAAGAGCCCGGGCTTTACTTTGGCCTGCGTCACCATTCTTGCTCTGGGCATCGGCATGAACGCGGCCATCTTCAGCCTGATCGAGGCCGTGTTATTCCGGGCTTTGCCGGCGGAGCATCCGCAAGAGCTGGTGCTGCTGCGCTGGCGCGCTCAGCATCCGGCCAAAGCGCATGGCGAAAGCGTTTACGGCGATTGTGCCTTTACTGTGGGAGATATGATGTCCGACGGCTGCTCGTTCTCCTTGCCGTTTCTAAACCAAGTTCGTTCTCAAACCAACATGCTCTCCGGACTGGCCGCCTTTGCCGGGGCGCCTCGACTGGATGTGAGCGTGAGCAGCAGGGAGCCGGCGACCGTCGTGGAGAACGGCGAGTTCGTCTCCGGCGATTTCTTTCCTACCTTGGCTATCCGCGCCGCCCTGGGGCAGTTGCTTGGACCGGCCGACGACACTCCCGCCTCGGCCCCCAAGGTTGTGCTTAGCGATGCGTATTGGAAGCGCGCTTTCGCAGCCGATCCCCGCGTCGTAGGCCGGACCATTCGCATCAACACCGTTGCCTTCACCATCGCCGGCGTAGCCGAAGCCCGGTTCAGCGGGTTAACACCCGGCAGCCAATACGATCTTTGGCTGCCGCTGGCCAGCCGGACCCAACTCTATCCTGAGTCAGTTTCCCAGGACAACAAGTCCAGCAACTGGTGGCTGGTGATCGTGGGCAGGCTCAACCCAGGGACCCCGGCCACGCGGGCGCAAGCGGCGATGACTCTGCTCTTTCGCAATCAGACTCTGCATGGCGAAAAACCCCTTTTTGCTGACGCCGATGAACCGCGAATCGAACTGGTTCCAGCACAAGCCGGGCTGGACGGCGCACGCGCAGACACTTTGAAGCCGCTGTACGTCCTCATGCTGGCGGTCGGGTTGGTGCTGTTGATCGCTTGCGCCAACATTGCCGGCTTGCTGCTGGCGCGGGCGGCAGCGCGAGAAAAAGAGATTGCGGTCCGGCTGGCCCTTGGAGCAAGGCGAGGACGGCTGGTGCGGCAGTTGCTTACGGAAAGCCTGATGCTCTCGTTCGCAGGCGGCGCTTTAGGATTAGTGGTAGCAACCTGGGGAGCGCGCGTCATCAATGCCTTATCCGGCGCGCCCAATTTCACGCCGCATCTCGACACCCGGGTGCTGGCGTTCACCGCGGCCGTGGCCATTCTGACCGGACTCCTCTTTGGCCTGGCTCCGGCGTTTCGCAGCCGGCGCGTTGACGTGGCCCCCGCACTTAAGACCGGGAGCGCCGACGGCCGGCACCGCCGGACATGGTGGAATCTGGGCAACGCTTTGGTCGTCATGCAGGTCGCGCTCGCCGTGGTGGCGCTGGTCAGCGCCGGATTTCTGGTCCACACCCTGGCCAATTTGAAACGCACCGAGATCGGCTTCGACGCGCACAATCTGCTTGTTTTCGGCGTCGATCCCCCCCAGGCGAGCTACAAAGGCGCGCAGGTGGATCAGTTGTATCGCGACTTGCAGGAAAAGTTCAGCGCGCTTCCCGGCGTCACTTCCGTCACCTACTCATGGACGCCCCTGCTGAACCGGTGGATGTTCCAAATGACCATCCATCCCCCGGACACGCCGGAGACCACGCAAGCGAACGCCGGAGTCTTGCCGGTGGGTCCCAAGTTCTTCGAAACCATGCGCATTCCTTTTCGGATGGGCCAAGATTTCTCCGCCGCCGACTTCGCTTCCCAGGCGGCAAAGCCAACCAAGCCTGGGGAGCCGCCCAAGCCTGGCACGGCAGCCGCGCCGGCCATCGTCAACGAAGCTTTCGTGAAGCTCCATCTCCACGGCATGGACCCCATGGGAAGGCACATAGAAGATAGCCTTCCCGACGATCCCAAACAGCCGCGCGGGCCGGGCTGGCGGATCATCGGCGTGGTCAGCGACGCGAAGTATTCAAACCTGCGCGACGAAATAACGCCGACCATCTACGTCCCCAGCACCAGCAACGCATTTTTCTCCATTCGCTCGGCCGGCGATCCTATGCGGCTGGTTGCCGCCGTCCGCGAGACCGTAAATCGCCGGGACAACGGTCTGGCTGTTTACGGCGTCTCCACCGAGTCCGAGCGGATCGACACGCTGCTTTTCCAGGAGCGCTACCTGGCCCGGCTCTCCGCTTTTTTTGCCATGCTGGCATTGGCGCTGGCGTGCACCGGCATCTACGGGTTGCTTTCCTATGAGGTGACCCGCCGCACACGCGAACTTGGCATTCGCATGGCGCTGGGAGCCCAGCGGGCCCATGCCATCCGCCTGATTTTGTCGCAGGGATTGTTGCTGGCTTTGGCGGGAGCCGCAGCGGGAATCGCCGCGTCCTTGGCGGTGGGAAGGCTTTTTCAAAGCCTGGTGTACAAGGTCCGTTCTGCCGATCCGCCGACACTAGCAGCCGTCTCACTGCTTCTCCTGATTGTGGCCCTGGCAGCGTGCTACATTCCGGCACGGCGGGCGACGCGCGTGGATCCGTTGGTGGCTTTGAGGTACGAGTAACGATTTTCATGCGGAGAGTTCAATGACTTTGCTTGAACGTGTCCAATCCTGGTTCCGCAAGAAGCAAGTGAGCGGCAGTCTGGAAGATGAACTGCGCTTTCATCTGGAGAAGGAAGTTGAGCTGAATATCGTCCGCGGGATGAGCGGCGAAGAAGCCCGCCGCCAGGCGCTGATCGCTTTCGGCGGAGTGCCACAGACCAGAGAAAAAGTTCGCGAGACGCGTTGGAGCAGCGGCTTAGAAGCCCTGGCTCAGGATTCGCGCTACGGCTGGCGCAAACTGGCCAAATCGCCCGGCTTCACCACGGTTGCCGTCGCCATGCTGGCGCTAGGCATCGGCGGGAATACGGCAATTTTCACGGTCATTAACAGCGTCTTGCTGAAACCTCTGCCCTATCCCAACGGCGACCGTCTGGTGCAGATTCAGGAAACGTATATTGGCGGAAGCGGCACGGCCTCTGCAGCGAACTTCCGTGACTGGCAGGAGCAGAATGCCACCTTCGCACAGCTCGCTGCTTATACCGGCGCCAACATGAACCTGCAGGACATCGCCTCACCGGAACGAGTCAACGCGATCCTGGCGACCGCCAGTCTCTTCGATGCCTTGGGCGCCCGTCCGCTGCTGGGGCGCACCCTGTTGGCGGCGGATCAGGAATCAAACAATCCCCAGGTGGCGGTGATCAGCGCGGGATTATGGCAGCGTCGTTTTGGCGCCGATCCAGGCTTGGTCGGAAAGACTATTACTCTGGATGGTCAACCCTACACCATTGCCGGCATTATGCCCGCAGATTTCCGTTTCCCCGACGTTTCCGAGCATCCCACGGACGTCTGGGTGCCGCTCCGGTTCACTCCCAAGCAGGTTGCGCAACGCGGCAATCACTGGTTATTCGTCATCGGCCTGATGCGGCCGGGAGTCAGCCCAAAGAGCGCGCTTGCCGATCTGAAGACCGTGGCGAAACGCCTTGAAGCACAATATCCGGAACAAGCCAAGCGCAGCGTGCAAATCAGAGCTCTGCGGGAGTATTGGGTCGGCTCCGCCGGTTCGGCATTGTTTGCGTTACTGGGGGCGGTGGGATTGGTGCTGCTGATCGCTTGCGCCAATCTAGCCAACCTGTTGTTGGCGCGCGGTGCGGGACGGAAACGTGAAATCGCCGTTCGCATGGCCTTAGGAGCGAGCCCAGGCCGCGTGCGTCGCCAATTCTTCACCGAGAGTCTCTTGTTGGCCCTTGCCGGCGGGATCGCCGGCGCCGTGGTTGCTTCCGCCGGAGTCAAGGCGCTCACCTCGCTGGCCGCCCATAGCCTCCCGCGCGTTGGAGAAGTTAAGCTTGATCTTCCTGTTTTCTTTTTCCTTTTCGGCGTTTCTCTGCTTTCAGGAATTATTTTCGGACTGGCGCCGGCCTTGGAATCATCCAGCGTGCGCTTCCACGATAGCTTGAAAGCAACCGGGGTTACCTCCAGACACGTAAGCATGAAACTTCGCAACGCGCTGATGGTTGCCGAAGTGGCGCTTTCCCTGGTCCTGCTCGTGGGCGCGGGGTTACTGATCAGAACGTTTTACAATTTGCGAAACACGGATCCAGGATTTGTCGTCGACAACGTTCTAACGTTGCATCTGAGCGTGCCGGAGAAGAAGTATCCCGGTGAAACCGTAGCCACAGGCTTCTACCAGCCACTATTGGAGAAAATAAAAGCACTTCCGGGTGTTCAGTCTGCCGGGATCATTTCGTTGTTGCCCATCCAGGACGCGTGGAGGAACGGCGCGGTTCGTGTTGAAGGCCGCCCCGTTGAAGAGCCGGGGCATGAGACCTGGGCCGAGATTCGCACCGTAAGTCCTGACTACTTTCCGGCTTTGGGCATCGGCCTGCGCCAAGGCCGCAGCTTCAGCGAAGGAGATACGTCTGCTGCCCGCTCGGTCTTGTTGATTAACGATAGATTGGCCAAGCTGTGCTTTCCTGGCGAAGACCCGATCGGCAAGCGCATTCTCTTTGGCAGCCCTTGGACCATCGTTGGGGCGGTCAGCGACGTGAAACAGGTCGGCCTGGCCACGCCCACGCAGCCGGAGCTGTATTTTCCGTACCTGCAGGCTCCAGAGGAGTTGCATGGCAGCATGACGCTGGTTGTCCGCTCCCGAGTGTCCCCAGAGAGCGTGGTGGGTGCAGTCCGCGATTCGGTGCGCTCGCTCGATCCTGGCCAACCGGTCTATGACGTAGAAACCATGCAGCAAGTGATCGCCGACTCCATTGCCGACCGGCGGCTCTACATGATCTTGTTGGGAGTTTTTGCCGGTATTGCGCTGTTGCTGGCCGTGGTCGGCATCTACGGAGTGATCTCATTTCTGGTGGCCCAAAGAACCACCGAGTTTGGCATTCGCCTGGCCCTGGGGGCGCCGCCCAACCACGTTCTGGCCTGGGTGCTGAAACAAAGCCTCAAGCTCATCTTCGCGGGAATCGCACTTGGATTGGTAGGCAGTTTTGCCGCGACGCGCGTGCTGGGCGCTTTTCTGTTTCATGTGAAGGCCACCGACCCCGGCACTTTTGCTGCCTTCTCTTTGTTGTTGGGCGGCATCGCACTGGCCGCAACTTATGTGCCCGCCTGGCGGGCGACCAGGATTGATCCCATGGTTGCGCTGCGTCACGAATAATGACTTCTATCGGAGAACTCTCATGGCATTTCTATCAGGTCTAAAATCCTGGTTTCGCAAGAAGCAAGCGAGCGGCAGTCTGGAAGACGAACTGCGCTTTCATCTGGAAAAGGAAGTTGAGCTGAACGTAGGCCGCGGCATGAGCGCCGACGAGGCCCGCCGCCGGGCGTTGATCGCTTTTGGCGGCGTGCAGCAGACCCGGGAGAACGTGCGCGAAACCCTCCGCACCCGCTTCGTGGAGATCGTGCTTCAGGATGCGCGCTACGCGATGCGCATTCTTGGCAAGAGCCCCGGCTTCACGGCTATCGCCGTGCTCACGCTGGCTCTGGGCATCGGCATGAACACGGCGATTTTCAGCCTGATTGATGCCGTGCTTTTCCGCGCCCTGCCGGCGAGTCATCCTGAGCAACTGGTTTTGGTGCGCTGGCACTCGCACCATCATCCGAGATTCCTCCACAGCCACAGCTCCTACGGCGACTGTCCCCAGCACCGGCAGGGTGAGGATCAAAACGGTTGTTCGTTCTCTCTGCCGTTCATGAACCTGGTGCGCTCACAGACCAGCGTTTTCTCCGGGCTGGCTGCATTTGCCGGCGCGCCTCAACTGGACCTGAGCGGCAATGGCGCCGCCACCATCGTCAATCGTGCCCAGCTTGTCTCCGGCGAGTACTTTGCGACGCTGGGTGTCCGGGCGGCGCTGGGACGGACGTTGCAACCGGCCGATGACACGCCGGCCGCTGCGCCCGCCGTGATGCTGAGCTACGGCCTCTGGCAGAACGCATTCGGCGCGTCCCCCAACACCGTCGGTCGGACGATCAGGCTGAACGGATTGCCCTTCACGATTGTCGGCGTGGCCGAGCAGGAGTTCTCCGGCCTGGCGTCCGGGAGAAAGTCTGACCTGTGGCTGCCGCTCTCCGCCAGGCCCCGCCTCGATGCTGGCTGGGCGCCCGAGGAGGACGATTCAGGCTCGTGGTGGGTGGAACTGGTGGGGCGACTCAAGCCTGGCGTTTCTGCAAAACAGGCCCAGGCTGCGCTCAATCTGCTCTACGCCGACGAAACCATGCACGAACAGAAACCTCTGTTCCAGGCCGCTGATGGGCCAGGCATTGATCTGGTGCCGGCACAGGAAGGACTGGAAGGCGCGCGGCACGAAATCTTGCCGCCTCTTTACCTGCTGATGATGGCGGTAGGACTGGTGCTTCTGATCGCTTGTGCCAACATCGCCGGACTGCTGTTGGCCCGCGCCGCCGGACGAAGCAAAGAGATCGCCATCCGGCTGACGCTGGGCGCAAGGCGCGGACGATTGATCGGACAGCTTCTGGTGGAGAGCCTGCTTCTCTCGGTGACGGGCGGCGCTTTGGGTCTCATTTTCGCCCGCTGGGGCGCTCGAGGTCTGCTGTTGATGGCGAGCAAGGGTGAGGGCGGACCGCCCCCGTTCACTCCCGAACTTGACGGACGCGTGCTTGCCTTCACTGCCGCAGTGGCGATTCTCACCGGCGTGATCTTTGGCCTGGTACCGGCTCTGCGCAGTTTGCGCGTCGACCTCACTCCGACGCTCAAAGCCGGGAGCGGCGCCTCCGACTCGGGCGCCAGAGCCAAGTGGTACGGCCTGGGGAACACGCTGGTGGTAGCCCAGGTCTCGCTGGCGATTGTGGCGCTGGTCACCGCCGGCCTGGTGGTGCGCACCCTGCGCAATTTGAAAGGCGCCGAGCTGGGCTTTGACGCCAGCAACATGCTGGTCTTCGGACTGAATCCTACGCTGGCCGGCTACAAGGGGCCGCAAGTGGAAGCCTTGAATCGCGATTTGCAGGAGCAGTTCGCGGCCCTTCCCGGCGTCAAGTCGGTCACCTACTCCTTCGAATCGCTTCTGAATGGCGGGGAATGGGACACGGGCTTTCACGCGCCCGGGACACCGGAGAAAGAGGAGAGCGACGCGTTTTATATGCCGGTTGGTCCGCGGTTTTTTGAGACCATGCGCATACCCTTGAAGGCCGGCCGGGACTTTTCCGCGGCTGACTTCGCCGCGGCCGCTGCTTTCTCGGCTCTGCCTCCGGATGCGAAGCCGGATCCCAAGGCCCCGCCCATCACCGTGATCGTGAATGAGACTTTCGTTCGCCGTTTCTACCCGCATGTTAATCCGCTGGGACAGCATGTGGAGAGCGCCGTGCCGGAAGACCCAACAGAGCCACGGCGCTCGGGATGGCAGATCATCGGCGTATGCGGCGATGCCCGGTATGACAGCCTGCGCGGTGACATCAATCCCACCATGTACGCGGCCAGCGCCGGCAACGCCTATTTTTCCGTGCGCACCGCCGGCGATCCCTTGGCCATGGTTCCGGCGATCCGCGATCTCATCAATCGCCGAGACAGCAATCTCGCCATGTACCGCGTCGCCTCAGAGACGCAACAGATTGACCAATCGGTATTCATCGAGGGGCTGGTCGCGCGTTTATCCACGTTCTTCGGTCTGCTGGCGCTGGCGCTGGCCTGCACCGGTATTTACGGCCTGCTTTCTTACGAAGTCTCACGCCGCACGCGCGAGATCGGCATCCGCATGGCGGTGGGGGCACAGCAAAGCGATGTAGTCCGCCTGGTGGTACGGCAGGGATTGCTGGTTGCGCTCGTCGGCGCTGTCATCGGTACTGCAGCATCGTTTGCCGCCAAGAACCTGCTGGACGCGATTCTCTATCACGTCCGGCCGGGCGATCCCGTGACCTTGCTGGCGGTGGGAGTCATTCTGCTGGCGGTAGCGCTGGCCGCCTGCTACTTGCCGGCGCGCCGGGCAACACGTGTCGATCCGCTGGTGGCCCTGCGGTACGAATAATAGTCCCCGGGAGGTTCCGATGTGGTTTCGCAAGCGCAAGAAGGACGAGGAAGGTCTGGATCACGAACTGCGCTTCCATCTGGAAAAGGAAGTTGAGCAGAACATCGCCCGTGGGATGAGCGCCGAGGAAGCCCGCCGCCGGGCCTTGATCGCCTTCGGCGGCGTGCAGCAGGCCAGGGAGAAGGTTCGCGACGTCGGCCGGAGCCGCGCTCTCGAGGACCTGCAGCAAGATCTGCGCTACGGCTGGCGAGCGCTTCGTAAATCACCGGGTTTCACGGTGGTGGCGGCCATGACACTGGCGCTGGGCATTGGCGCCAACACGGCGATCTTCAGCGTGGTGAATGCGGTGCTGCTGCGTCCGCTGCCGTACACCCGCCCTCAGGAGCTGGTGACGCTGCGCGGCGGACAGTCGTGGCCAGACCTCAGCGACATTCAGCAACAGAATCGATCGCTGGAGAAACTCGGCGCCTTTGCCCCGTGGCAATTCGACCTGCTGGGTCATGGCGAGCCCGAGCAGATCTCGGCTGCCCTGGTCTCTCTGGATCTCTTCGACGCCTTGGGCGTGCCTCCCGCGGCGGGGCGAACGTTCTCCAGCGCCGACGACCAGCCGGGAAGCGCGCGCGTGGCGGTGGTCAGTTACGGATTCTGGCAACGAAAACTGGAGAGCGATCCCCGCGTGAGCGGCCGCTCCATCATCCTGAGCGGCAACAGTTTCACCGTGATCGGCGTGATGCCGCCCGGATTTCAATTGCCCCAGGGTGATGCCGAGATCTGGGTGCCCTTCCGGCTTGGCTACCCGGAGGCCGCCGGCGCCCGGGGTGTGCACATGCAGTATGCGATTGCGCGGCTGCGCCCGCGCGTCTCGCTCGGCCAAGCCCAGAGCGAACTGGATACGATTGTCGAGTATCTAGCCACCCTCTATCCCGAGGAGAACCGCGGCCGCCGCATCCTCATGCTCCCTCTGCGGGAGCGGGTCACGGGCAATGTGCGCCCCGCGCTGCAGGTGCTGTTCGCCGCGGTGGGATTGGTGCTGCTCCTGGCCAGCCTCAACTTCGCCGACCTGCTGCTGGCCCGGGCATCCACACGCATCGCCGAAGCCCAGGTGCGGGCGGCTCTGGGCGCCACGCCGTGGCGGCTGGTTCGGCAGTTTCTCACGGAGAGCATTCTGCTTTCGGCAATCGGCGGCATTGTTGGGTTGACGCTTGGCGCCTGGGGAGTGCGCATTTTGCTTTTGCTCAAGCCGCCCGACTTGCCGCAAATTGCCGCAGTCGAGATCGATGGCGTCGTCCTTCTGTTTACGCTGGTCATTTCTCTTCTGACCGGGGCCATCTTCGGGCTCTTTCCGGTGTTGCGGGTGATCTTGCCGACCTACGGCTCGGGCCTGCGGACCGGCAAGTCGCGCTCCGGCCAGACGCGCTCGGCATTGAAGCTGCGACGCGCGGTGATCGTGGGCGAGCTGGCCATTTCGCTTACTCTGCTGTGCGGCTCAGGACTGCTGCTGCGGACCCTCTGGCGGCTGCAAAGCACAGATTCCGGATTCAATCCCGAAGGCGTGCTGACGGCGCGCCTGTGGTTGCCGGAAAACCGGTATGCCAAAATCGACCGGCAAAACCAGTTCTTTTCCCAGTTGGAGGATCGACTCAAGCAACTGCCTGCAGTCAAGGCCGCCAGCCTGGTAACGGAACTGCCGCTGAGCGGAAACCACCTTTCTCACAATTTTGTCATCGTAGGGCAGCCTCCTCCTCAGACCGGCGCCGAACCTGAAGCACAAACCAACCTGGTGAGTTCGGGGTACTTTGCGAGCCTGGAAATCCCTCTCTTGCAGGGTCGCTTTTTCGCCGAGACGGACCGCGCGGGCGCGCCGCTGGTGGCGATAGTCAACCAGACCATGGTGCGGGAGTTTTTTGCCAACGCGGACCCAATCGGCGCCCAAATCTATTTTGCCCGCGATCCTGAGCAGAAACGCTTGACGATCATCGGAGTGGTCGGCGACGTGAAAGAATTCGGCCCGGACGAAGACCAGGATCCCGCGATCTACACGCATATCCTGCAGAAGCAGGAGCCCTGGCGCAGGTGGTCGGGAATCATTCTGCGTAGTGCCGGCGGGCAAGCAACCCTGGCCGAGGAATTGAAGAAGGCTGTCTGGGCCGTTGATCCTGAGATACCGGTCAACAAGATCGAACCTTTAGCTGATATGCTGGCGGATTCGTTGGCGGCCAGGCGGTTCAACACCCTGCTGTTGTCGCTCTTTGCAACCACTTCCTTGTTGCTGGCGATCACCGGCGTCTACGGAGTGATCTCTTACGCGGTGACGCAGCGCACCCAGGAGATCGGGGTTCGCATGGCCCTGGGCGCAAGGTCGGGAAGCGTTTTCTGGCTGGTCTTGAAACAGGGTCTGGCGCTGACCGTGCTCGGCATCGCCCTTGGGACGTTGGGAAGTTTGGCGGCAGGCCGCGCTCTCGTGAGCCTGTTGTTTGGGGTGGGCGAGCGCGACCTGGTTACTTTTCTTTCCTGCGCAGTCCTGCTGGCGCTGGTCGTCATCCTGGCAACACTGCTCCCCGCCCGGCGCGCCGCGAGAGTCGACCCCATGGTCGCGCTGCGGGATGAATAATCGTTGTTGCCGAATCGCCACCGCGGAACCGCGACGAACCCAGGGTTACGGTAGTACAATAAACTCCTGATTTTGGGCCCAGCCGGAGCATGCGTTTTTTGGAGTCAAGACCCGGTGCTGGGCATCAAAACAAGTGTACGGCTGCGGTCTTCAACAACCCCGTGGACTGGGCGCCAAACCGGCGCAGTGAGCCCACTGGAGCCTGCGGATGCTTTCAACATCCCCGTTCCTATTGAGAGGAACTGAAGGCGGAAACGAACATGTCGACCTATATTGCTCCCACGATGGACGCGGAGCGCGGTGTAAGTTGTTCGCTCGACAATTATCTGGTCCTTCCCGATCGCAGCATGGACGCGCGCATTGCCGCAGCCAGACGCGACTTGGGCGCCCGGCTTGTTATTCTGGGCCACCACTACCAGCGCGATGAAGTAATTCGCTTTGCCGATTTCCGCGGTGATTCCTACAAACTGGCCCAGGAAGCCGCGCGCACCAGCGCGGACTACATTGTCTTTTGCGGCGTGCATTTCATGGCCGAGAGCGCGGACGTTCTCGCCCACCCCGGCCAGCAAGTGCTCTTGCCCGACCTCAACGCCGGGTGTTCCATGGCCGATATGGCGGAAATCGGCCAGGTGGAAAGCTGCTGGGACCAGCTCGTAGAGATGGGACTCACCGATCCCGAAGGACGCGGCCTCACGCCCCTGACCTACATGAATTCCACGGCCGCCATCAAGGCCTTCTGCGGCGAACGCGGCGGGCTGGTATGCACGTCGTCCAACGCGCCTGCGGCATTCACGTGGGCCTTCGCTCGCAACGAAAAGATCCTCTTTCTCCCTGACCAGCATCTCGGCCGCAACACCGCCTTCCGCATGGGCATTCCCCTGGAGCAATGCGTAGTCTGGGACCCGTTCATGATCAACGGCGGCGCCACCGCGGATAAGCTGCGCCAGGCGCGCGTGATCCTGT
>DATDGY010000093.1:0-5072 GCA_036521855.1 Candidatus Angelobacter sp. | reverse complement strand
CTTGCATCTTCTCTTCGTTGGTCCAGGTCCAGGTATCGCCGGCCAGCGTGCCTTTGGCGTGCACGGATTCGCCGTTGCTGTTGAATTCGTCGAAGGTGTAAACCTTGTCGTTGGCGTCGTATCCGAAAACGCCCACACCGGTTTCGTTGCCCATGGACATGGATGCCTTGCTGTGCGAAAGCAGGAAGAATCCGCCCGGCATCCACTCATTATGTTCGGTGCCGGTGAATTTGCCGCCAGGACCGAAGGAACTCGGTTTCATCTCACCATCCGACTTCCAGTTGCCGGAAAAGTAATCCAGTTTCTTGACCTCGGGTCCCGGCGCGGGCGGTTGCTGCGCGTTTTGCGCCGTAAGGATGGCGCCGCCGAGGGTAATGACGGTGACCATGGCCCAGAGAGCGTAGCTCAAGCGTTTCATCGTCTATGTTCTCCTTTTCGTGATATATGCTGCGGAGACTCCGCAGGATGGCCCGATCGATCTTCCAGTTGATGCTACGCTCCCGGGGCAAGCCGGTCAAAAGGGTCGGACATTGCTCTTTGCGGTGTACGCGGTAAGGACCGTAAACCGACGATGATGCTGTCAGCAGCCCAGCATCCCTTTACGCAGGCGTTTTATCGGAGGATGCGCATGAGGCGCCGAGCCAAGACCGCAGCCTGATCGATGCCCATCATGGCCGTCAGCGCCAGATAGGCCGCTCCGTAAGGAATCAGGATGAGCACAGCGGAAACAATCGTGTCTTTCGGATGCACCGCCAGGCGGATGCCCCAGGCCAGCGCGGCGGAGATTGCGGCGGCGCTCCAAAGACGCGCGAGGTACGATAACGGCAATTCCAACTGCCCAATGCGCCGTGTCATGCCCCGGCGCAGTAATAGGAACTCCACCCAGGCGGCAAATCCGGCGGATGCGGTCAGGCCGGCCACGCCCCATCGGGCATCGATTCCCAGAAGGTGGGGCAACAGAGGCGCGCCCTTGGGTAGCGCGAACAGACAGCCAAGCGCCGTGGTCAGGGCCACGCGGATCAGCGCGAATCGCAACGGTGTCCGCGTGTCGCGCAGCGCCCAATAGGCGGAGGAATAGAGACGGCCCACGGTCGAGGCCACCAGCCCCACCGCAGAGCCGGCCAGGATGCCCCACACGTATTCAGTGTTGTTGCGAGTGAAAGCGCCAGTCTGGTAGATGGCGCCGGCCACAATATCGCCGAGCGCCAGGAACGCGATGGCCGAGGGCACAACGAAAAAACCGATGCGGCGCGTGCTGGCGCCGATCCTCTGGCGCAGACTCTCCGCAATCTCCTGCTCGCTCCCCAGGGCGCTGGACATGGCCGGAAGTTCAGCTACCGAAACCGACATGCCGAAAAGGCTCACCGGAAGTAGGTAGATGGTCTGCGCCGCGGTAAGCCCGGCTACGGCGCCGACAGGCAGGTAGCTGGCCAGGACGGTGTCCACATAGGCGCTCAACTGAACCACGCCGCGACTCACAAATACCGGGCCGAAGTTGCGCAGGACCACGCGCACATGCTCGCTGAGCGAGCTGAAGAAAAACCGTATGTCCGGCGCCAGCCGCAAGGCTACGGGAAGCTGAACCAGGAACTGCAGCGCGTTGCCCAGCACGGATGCCCAGGCCGTGTATTCCGCCAGGTGCGGCAGCGTGGACCGCCAGCCCCAAGCCAACATGACTGCAACCTGGCTTGCGTTCCAGATCACAGTAGTCACGTAAGCGAGAAAAAATTTTCCATGGCTGTTCAGGACTCCCAGGCACCAGGCGGAAAGCACCAGCAGGCCGATGCCGGGAAAGAAGATACGCATCAGGCGAACCGTGAGCTGCCGCGTCTCCCCGCGGAAGCCGGGCGCAATCAGGTCAACCAGCCAGGGAGAAGCCAGGACGCCGGCCAATACCAGCAGGGAGGTCACCAGGGCCAGCAGGGAAAAAATTGCCCCCGCCACACGACCCGATTCTTCCTTGTTCCCCTGCGCCAGCAAGCGCGCATACACCGGGATGAAGGATGCCGAGAGGACGCCTTCACCAAACAGGTTTTGCAGCGCGTTGGGAATGCGATACGCGGAGCGGAAGGCATCGGCCACGTCGCCGAGGCCGAAAAAGTAAGAAAAGTAGCGCTCGCGCACCAGCCCCGAGATGCGGCTCAGGAAAATCGCTGTAGCAACCAGAAAGGCCGACTTGCCAATGCTTGTTGGGGCCGCCTGCTGCTGGTTCGCGGGAGATGTCATCTGTCAGCTGAGTGTGGCACAGGAACCGCGGATGCGCAAATTCTCGCCTGCGAGGCTTCAACAGGCGGCATTACAAGGCGCCTGCATCTCCCTATAATGGGTCAAGGAAGAAGGAAGAGGAAAAACCAGCATGCGTTCGCACATCAAGCTGGGACGCGTCTTCGGGATCGAGATCGACATCGACTATAGCTGGTTCATCATTGCCTGGTTGATCACCTTCTCGCTGGCCGGGCAGTTTCGCGCCACGAACCAGAGTTGGAGTCCCACGATCATCTGGAGCGCGGCCGTGCTGACCGCGGTCCTGTTCTTTCTAAGCCTGCTGGCGCACGAACTTTCTCATTCGCTGGTAGCGCGGGCGCACGGCCTGCCGGTGCAGAGGATCACCCTGTTCGCGCTGGGCGGGGTCTCCGTGATCGAGAAGGAGGCTCCCGACGCCAAGACGGAATTCCTGATCGCGATTGTCGGGCCGATCACCAGCGTGGTCATCGGCGGCTTGATGATCCTGGCCGCCAGAGCTCTAGGCGGCAGGCTCGAAGGACCGCAGTCTCTCGGCATCACCGTGTTGTCTTGGCTGGGTAAAATCAACATCACGCTGGGCGCCTTCAACATGTTGCCCGGCTTCCCTCTGGATGGCGGCCGCGTACTGCGCGCGCTGGCCTGGTGGATCACCGGCAGCATGGAACGCGCCACCAGGATCGCCGCCCGCACCGGCCAGGTCATCGCGCTTCTGTTTATCGCCGCCGGCATCTACCAGTTTTTCGGCGGCGCTGGCCTGGGCGGGCTCTGGATTGCGTTCATCGGCTGGTTTCTGTTGCAGGCTGCCAGCGCGAACTACCGCGAAGTGGAATTGAAGCACGCGCTGGCAGGGCTTCGGGCGGGCGATCTGATGTCGCGGGACTGCGTCGAGGTACCCGGTCCCACCAGCGTGCAGGATTTCGTGGACGAGTTCCTGCTCCGCACCGGACGGCGCTGCTTCTTCGTGACCGTGCAGGACCGTATCGCGGGCATGCTCACGCCCCACCAGGTGCGCGCGCTCGACCGCAGCCTTTGGCCGTCGACTCCCGTCCAGCAGATCATGCAGCCGCTGGACAAAGTACGCTCTGTGACTCCCGAAACCGAAGTCACGGAAGCCCTGGAGTTGATGGCCCGGGAAGACCTGAACCAGCTACCAGTCGTCTACGACCACCACGTGGAGGGCATGCTCTCACGCAGCAACATCCTGGAAGCGCTAAGGTCGCGCCAGGCGCTCAGTGGCTTGAGACGCGGTTCTTGAGTACCTGAACCTCAAAAGCTGAAAAGATTTCCAGGTAAAGCTGCGCAGCTTAGAGGTGTGCAAATTTGCCGGCTAGTGTGCCACGCACTGGTTGAGATGGAAGAACAGATCGACAGTGCCCTTCTCTTCGTCGAGACGGCGTTCGACATCGTCTTCAGCTCTTGCATCGTTGACGAAGATCGATTGATTGCGCTTCACGAATTCGTCCAGACGTGAGGTATTGAAGACGTCGCCGGGTGCAAGTCCGGAGCCCGCCAGGAGCTGCCTGGAAATCTCTTGAGCCACGCCCTGCACATCGATTTTGCCGATACGGTACTGCTTGTCTTCCTCAATCTCGATCCCAAGTATGATAACGTCCTTCGTCTCGTCAACTTCGAAGCTCGGCATGACTGACAAGTTGATGAACCCTTTCGCCCCGTATGCTTTCCTCAGTTCTTCAATTCCTTTTTGGAGCTTGTGCGTATCAAAAATATTCCCTTGATGGATGGAAAAAAATGCGCGCAATTGCTCGGGACTAAATTGCCCTTGCTGCTGAGGTATGCCGGACTCGGGAGGGGCCGACCGCGAGGTGTGGGGCCAGTTTGCATGCGTGAAGTGGATGTCACCCAGCCGATATTGCTTTCCGGCGTCGACACTTACTGTAATCGCAACGGTTCGTGTTTCCTGACTCTCCTCCAGGGTTTGGCTGCCGCTGTGCTCAACTTTGACTTTGAAATAGCCCTGTTCCTGCCATGCGTCGCGCGTTCGCTCCAAGAGCTCTTCCAAGCCTGCTTGGTTGTCGTCATAATCGATTTGGCTCACCGATTTGGCGATCTCTTCTTGCAGAGGGAGGGGCAACGCCAGCCTGTCAACAAAGATCAGTCGGACCACTTTCATCTCTTTGACGCGGGACCGGACGGCTGTCAGTTTGCCATTGGCATTTTTTACCACTTGCTCTCGAATGCGCGGTGTGTCGTCATCGCGGGGAGTTGAATCGCACCCTTCGGCACTGTTTTGATTCTGGCTCCAGGCCGGCAAGACCCAAGTTGCTGAAAACAGTACTGCCGCGATCGCCATCTGGTGCATCACTTGTCTTCCGTGGGCCTTTCTGCAATAGACTATCATTTTAAATCTTGGCGGTTTATGGCCTTATTAGTATGATCGGTCGACGTTCCGCAATCTTGCAAACGTTCTTGGGGCTTGTGGTCTTAGTTTTGGCCGCCGGAGCCCAGAATCAGCCAGAGCTCTCGACTCAGGCAGCTGCGTCAACCGGTCAAGCCGTGTCTTTGCCGGAGGCTAAGGCTCCCGAGCTTCTGCCCACTAGTGATCCCAAAGAAATTGTCCGCCGTTCCGTTGAAAAGGACCATCGCAGCCTGGAGTTGGCCCGGAATTACACCTGTCAGCAACGAGAAGTGGAGAAGCGCCTGAGCAAGAACGGGGAGGTCAAGTCCACCGAGATCAGGACCTACGACGTGACTTTTTACTACGGCGAGGAGTACTCGCGTCTGGTGCAGAAGGACGATAAGCCGCTGAGCGCGTCCGATCAGAAGAAGGAAGATGAGAAGCTGGAGAAGTTTCTGTCCAAACTGCGCAA
>DATDGY010000092.1:0-5105 GCA_036521855.1 Candidatus Angelobacter sp. | reverse complement strand
GGCGCGCATTGATCTGGTACCGGGGTAGAGGATCGAACTCTACTGCACCTCTTTGTAGGAGAGGGGCTCTCAACCAGAAAGCGACCCCGGTGATTTGGCTGTGGGGGCAGGATTCGAACCTGCGCATAAGCTGGTTAACAGCCAGCTGCCTTACCACTTGGCTACCCCACAAAAACTGGTCGGGGACCTCGGATTCGAACCGAGATTCTCTTGGTCCCAGGCCAAGCGGGTTAATCCGTTTCCCTAGTCCCCGAAATTAAATTTGGTGTGAGCGGCTGGAATCGAACCAGCGGCCTCGGACTTCGGAAACCCGCGCTCTCATCCAACTGAGCTACGCCCACACGCACTGGAACAGGCGGCCGGAATCGAACCGGCATTTCTTCGTTAGGACCGAAGTGTTCTATCCGTTGAACGACGCCCGCGCAATTGGGGTGACCGGAGGGAATTGAACCCTCGTGGACAGATCCACAGTCTGCCGCCTAAGCCACTCGGCCACGGTCACACTTGCTGCCAGGGGCACGAGTCGAACGTGCTTGTCCGGCTTTTCAGACCGGCGCCTTGACCGCAACGGCCTCCCTGGCGAATTTGGTGGAAGAGGAGGGAGTCGAACCCTCATTTGCTGGTTGCAGGCCAGCGGTCCTCCCGTTGAACGACTCCCCCAAGAAACTGGTTGCGGGCTGGCGAGTTGAACGCCACTCGCATGGCTTATGAGGCCAGCATGACACCGGTTCACTTGCCCGCAGAAGAAATTGGTCCGGGAAGCTGGGGTCGAACCAGCGACCTCTCGATTATCGGTCGAGTGCTCAAACCGCGCTGAGCTTTTCTGTACTAACGCACGCAAACAGTGGAGCCCCGTGCCAGATTCGAACTGGCTTTTCCGGATTACAAATCCGGCGCATCGCCGACTATGCTTACAGGGCTCGTGATTCTGGAGCCAATGGAGCGAATTGAACGCTCATCGGTTGCCTACCATGCAACTGCTCTCCCGTTGAGCTACATCGGCTTGGAGCCAGAGGGGGTATTCGAAACCCCGACCTCCGCGCTACGAGTGCGGCGCTCTTCCACTTGAGCTACTCTGGCGTGGAGCGAGTGCGGAGAATCGAACTCCGTTTGTCGGGGACAGGCGATCCGATGCCCAACCAATAGCCACACCCACACAAACTATGTAGCGGACGGAGATAATCGAAATCTCTTCTCTGGGTTGGAGGCCCAGGGCACACCCTATATACGTGAGCGTCTGGTGAACCCCTCTTCCCAAGCAGCGCGAAGCCGTGGATATTGGGAACATGAGCACCACCACGACCGGGAAACAGGTTCAGACGCGGCGACAGCATTGGCAGGAGATGATCAAGAAACAGGCGCGGAACGGACTGTCGATCCGCGCCTTTTGCGCGCAGCAGGGGCTGCGGGACACGGTGTTTTACGCCTGGCGCACACGGTTGCGAGCCGCCGCCCCGGCGCGGTTCGCCTTGGTGGAAACCGGACCCGGGCGGCCGTCCACCGCGCCCGCGGTGGAGTTGGTGTTGAGCGGAGGCGAACGGCTGCTGATCGGCGCGGGAGCGGAAGCGGCGACCATTCGCGCCGTACTGGCAGCCTTGCGCGGATGATCCACCTGCCCGCGAGCGTGCGCGTGTATCTGTGCCTTTCGCCCTGCGATATGCGCAAGAGCTTCGACAGCCTGCACGCGCTGGTGCGCGAACACCTGCAACTGGATGCCCTGGCCGGACATCTGTTCGTGTTCGCCAGCCGGCGGCGCGACCGGGTCAAGATTTTGTATTGGGAGCGCGATGGATTCGCGCTGTGGTCTAAGCGCCTGGAAGAGGGCACATACGCCGTGCCGTTCGAGGAAGAAGGCGAGCGCCGGCGGGAGATCAGCGCCGCCGAGTTGGGCGCCCTGCTGAGCGGGATTGACCTAGCGGTGGCGTCCCGGCGCAAGCGCTACGGGCGGGCGGCTAGATAAAAACAAATTCTCTAAATATTGTTTAATTTTTCTCTTGCCGGAAAATGCGTTCGCGAGTAAACTGATCTTTACTCGCGCGCCGTGGCTTTCGATCCCCAACATCTTCCCGACGATCCGCAAGCACTCAAGCAGATGGTGCTGGACCTGATGGCACAAGTGGACCGGGAGTTCAGCGAACGAAGCAAAATTGAGAGCCTGCTGCGCGAACTGCTGGATGCCAAACGCAACCGCAAAAGCGAGCAGCTTTCCGCGGACCAGTTGGCGCTGTTCGCCTCCCTGTGGCAGGCGCGGCAGGCCCAGCGGGAGCAAGCCCCACTCCAGGCGGAGGACGCCCCGAAGGACTCCGATGACGATGCCGCCGGAGGCGCGGCCAGTTCGGACGTCCCGAAAAGAGGCGGCGGACGGCAGCCGCTGGCGCGGCATCTCAAGCGCGAGCGCCTGGTGCACGATCTGCCGGAACAGGAAAAGCACTGCGCCGAATGTAGCCAGGATCTGCGGCCCATCGGAGAGGAAACCAGCGAGCGTTACGAGTTCGTTCCGGCGCAACTGACGGTGATCGAAGAGGTGTGCAAGAAATACGCCTGCGCCTGCACGGTGAAGACGGCCACCAAGCCGCCGCAGCCCATCGAGAAGAGCACGGCCGGAGCGAGCTTGCTGGCCCAGGTGATCGTGGCCAAAACCGCCGATCATGTGCCGCTGCACCGCCAGGAGAAGATCTTCGAGAGGCACGGAGTAGAGATTTCCCGGAAGACCATGGGCGGGGGGTTGGCGCAATGCGCGGACCTGATGCGGCCGCTATACAGGACAGCCAAAGAAGTCCTGTTCCCATCCAAGGTGATCGGAACCGACGATACCAGCGTGAAAGTCCTGGACCCCAAGCTTCCGTTCGCGCGCACCGGGCGCCTCTGGCCGTATTACGGAGATCAAGATCATCCGGTGATTGTGTATGACTATACGGCGACGCGCGCGCGGGCCGGACCCGAGGAATTTCTCAAAGGTTATCGGGGGCACTTACAAGCCGATGCCTATGGAGGCTATGACGCCTTTTTCAAAGACCCGGCGCGAGGATTAATCGAAGTGGCTTGCTGGGCGCATGCGCGGAGATATTTTCACAAGGCCCTCAGCTCGGATCAGGGCCGGATGGGGCCAGCCCCTGCTGCTCATCGCGCAGTTGTATCGGGTGGAGCAGCGGGTCCGGGGCTGGAAGGCAGAGGACCGGCTGCGGTTGCGGCAGCTGCTCTCGCAACCGGTACTCGAAAAGCTGCACGGGTATTTATTGGAGATTGAGCCGCAAGTCTTGCCGAAAAGCCCAGAAGGCCGTGCGGTGCGCTATGCGTTGAAGAACTGGACCGCGTTGACTCGCTACGCGAAAGACGGAGATCTGGAGATCGACAATAATCGCACCGAGCGCGCTATTCGCAGTGTGGCGGTGGGCCGCAACAACTGGCTGTTCTTTGGCAGCGACCGGGGCGGCAACACGGCGGCCGTGTTACGCAGCTTCGTGGCTTCCTGCCAGCGGGCCGGAGTCGATCCCTTCACCTGGTTCAAAGATATTCTCTCCCGCATCGCGGAGCATCCGATCACCCGGCTCGCCGAGTTGCTGCCCCACAACTGGGCTTCGGCTCAGGCTTAATTTTCCAAACCCAAAAGCCAGCAGAAAGGACCTTCGGCCTACGGCCTCTGGTGATTCTCAGGCGTTTACTATATACCACGCCCGCTCATTCACCAATTCCGTGATGCTATTCAGTTGTCAAAGACCAGTGTTGAGGCACACATCAACTGAATCGCTTCCGGGTAGAAGCGACTTAGACAAACTGCCTTAAATTACCGATAAAACCAAAAAAAGCGGGCAGCCATTTTTGGTGGCCGCCCGCTTGTTGAAACCGGTATGTTTATTCCGAGACGGTCAGGTCACCTCACGCACGTCATGATTGACGGGCCTCGCCGTACCTTTCGGTTCGGCTCCGAATTGGAATATCTGTGTCACGCACTCTAATCCTAATCCACCTTTGCGAAATATTCAAGCCCCTTAATGTACTCTTCACATTGCAGCTCCATCGACCGCTCGATCCTGATTGGCGGAGGAGGAGGGAATTCAACCCTCCGTGGGCCCTTACGGACTCACGCCAGTTTTCGGGACTGGTGACGTTAGCAACTCGTCCACTCCTCCACATTCAAGACATTTGGAGCGCCGCCGCGGAATCGAACCGCGCACGCTGTTCCGCGTCCTTAAGGAAGCGGGAAAGAATGCCGGCATCCCCGGCGTGAACCATCAGGTGCTTCGCCGCACATGCTCCACCTACATGGCCCAAATCACCACCGTCAAGGACGTCCAGGCCCATCTCCGCCACACCAACGCGAAAACCACTCTTGAGCACTACATCAAATCCGTGCCGGAGAGCGTAAGGGTCTCCGTGGAATCGCTCGATTCTCTGTTAAAATCGAAGGCAGGTCAAACGGGTTCGAGCAATTGAACCCTGTTTTGCGCACGGCCTTACCGTATGTGAAACAAAACAAGGGAAAGCCACCCTAGCTCAGTTGGTAGAGCGGCTGATTCGTAATCAGCAGGTCGCCGGTTCGATCCCGGCGGGTGGCTCCAGTATGCACCCTGGGCGCATTATCACCCCGGCGCAGCCCGAAAGCATGGGGCTTGTGGCCCCGGCCCCTCCGAAAGCCCAATAGCAGCCGGACGCGATAGGGAAGCCCACGGTGTTGAATGTTCCGGTATGACCATCCAACTGAAGCCCGAACAGGAACACCGCATTGCGGAGGCGCTGCGGTCCGGCGCATACAGCAGCACGGACGACGTGATTGACCGTGCGCTTGAAGTGTTGCACGAGCGGGACGATTGGCTGGCGGCGCACCGCCAGGAAATCAACGCCAAAATCCGCAGCGGCATCGAGGAATTGGAACGGGGCGAGGGTATTCCCGAAGACGAGCTTGACGCCTACCTTGAACGGCTCAAAGCTCAGCCGGAATGAAGCGGCGCTTACGTCTTAGCGCCGCAGGCCGCTCGCAACCTCGTGGAAATCTGGCGGTACATCACAGCGGTACATCACACAGGAAAGCAGCCGCGACACCGCCTCGAAACTAAGCCGCTGCAAATAGTCGCCATCCCGCACGGCCGCCGCGACGTGGCAAAGAT
>DATDGY010000091.1:0-2865 GCA_036521855.1 Candidatus Angelobacter sp. | reverse complement strand
GGTGGAAACGTGGTCCGTGGTGATGTAGCCGCCGCAGTACATATCAGAGGGAGTTGGCGTGTTGCCGATGGCCTCCCCGCGCCCTAAGACTTGCACCACCTGCGCGGACGACGTTTGCACTCCCACCATCGCCGCAATTAGCAAGGCCAATATCAGTCCTTTTGTTCTCATTACATCCTCCCCTACTTCGAGGGAAATTTGCCGGTTATCACTTTCGCACGCACTACGGCCCGGTGGAACATAACAAAGGTCGCTGGCCGACTTCAACTAAACTCTTATTTACTAAGAAGATACGCTGATTACAGAAGTGCATTCCCTATCGCATTCAGTCCTTGCGCCTGCAAGTTTTGCTCGCGTATGATGCGAGTTTTGTTTGGTTAAGCAACGATGAATGGAGCCCATGCCAGTCCGGTCCCCAGGTTTCTGCCCGCCCGGCTGCCTCGCATGTGTGTGCCGGTATGGGCCGCAGACGCTCAAGAACTGTTCCAGAAAGCTGATGCCGTCGTGCGCGACAACTCCTTTATCGAGTTCAGGTTAGACTACCTCTCCAAGCCCCTGCTGGCGCTCCCCAAGCTCAAGACTTTTGTGGAATACCACCCTGAGGCGCTGATCATCGCCACCAGCCGGCGGGCCGTGAATGGGGGCAAGTTCCGGGGATCGGTTGCGTCCCAGGTCGACGTCCTGGCCAAAGCGGCCAACACCGGCTGCCACCTGGTGGATCTGGAGCTGGAGTCGGCCGAACAACTCAAACCCGCCGATTTCGTCCGTTTGCGGCGCTCGGCCAACCTGATCCTTTCCTTTCACGACTTCCGCAGCACCAGGAAGCTCGAAGAGACTTTCGCCCGAATGCAACGACACCCCGCCGACTTCTTCAAAATAGTAGGCACGGCAAACTCGCTCCATGACAACGTGACCATGATGAAGTTTCTGGAGCGCCACAGCCACGGTCATTCGCTGGTTGGGATTTGCATGGGCGAGCAAGGCATCATCAGCCGGGTGCTGGGGGTGCGCGCCGGCAGTCAGTTTACTTTTGCCGCGGCCCATCCCGGCGAGGAGACCGCGCCCGGCCAGATTGCCGCGCGCACGCTGCGCGAAACTTATCGCATTGACCAAGTGGACGCAGCCACGCGAGTCTATGGCGTAGCCGGCGATCCGGTGGCGCATTCGCTCTCGCCCATCATGCTGAATGCGGCGTTCCGTCGCGAGAACGTCAACGCAGTCTATCTGGCCCTGCACGCCAAGACGCTCGACGATCTGCTGGTCTGCATCGACGACATACCCATCAACGGCTTGAGCGTTACCATGCCGTACAAAGAGCAGATCCTGAAACATCTGGACAAGACTGATCCGCTTACCGCCAAGATCGGCGCGTGCAACACCGTGGTCCGCGCCCAGGACGGCAAGCTTTACGGTTTCAATACCGACGTCGCCGGTGTGGTGCGCCCGCTGGAAATACGCATGCGCCTGCCCGGCCTTAAAGTTTTGGTACTGGGCGCGGGAGGCTCGGCCCGCGCCGCCGTCTTTGGATTGAAAGAGCGTGGCGCTGAGGTTTCCATTCTCAATCGCACGGCGGCGCCGGCACAGAACCTGGCGAAACAGGCTCGGGCCAAGGCCATCAATCGCACCATGCTCAAGAAGCTGGAGTTCGACGTCATCATCAACGCCACCCCCGTGGGCATGGAAGGCAATCGCGATCCCCTGCCCATCTCGGAAGACGAATTCAAAGCCCGGTACTTCTTCGATATGGTCTACACGCCGGCGGAAACCAAAATGGTCCGCCTGGCCCGCGCCAAAGGCATGCATGTGATCCTGGGATCGGAGATGTTCGTGCAGCAAGGCGCCCGCCAGTTCGAAATCTGGAGCGGTAAGCCAGCGCCTTTGTTGGAAATGCAGCGGGTGGTGGATTTCGCCCTGGCCCAGCGCGCCGCCGAGAAAAATGCGAACAACCACGCCAATCTTAAGAAGAAGACCAAATAGCAACCCATCAAAAAAACTTACCACCGATCAACACTGATGAAACTGATCAATCGCTATGCAATTCTGATCAGTGACATCAGTGTCATCAGTGGTGAGATTTTGGTTTTGGCTTATTGCTATTTGCCAACTGCTAACTAGTTCTGACTCTTAGCCACATCGCCCACCTTGGCCGCACCGCTGCCGGTGAAGGTCGCTGTTGAGGACGAGGCGTCTACGTCTGTGACGGTAGCCGTGCCGATCTTATCGGTCACGGTCTTGATCACTTTGCCGGTCGCGGGATCTTTCACCGTGCGCACGGCGCGGCTGATGTCCAGAGTGTCACCGATTTGCAGGCCGGAATTGCGGCCTACGTTGAGGATCAGGCTACTGCCGTTCACGTCCGCCACCAGGCCGGAGATATCTGCCTTGCGCGTGGGCATGCTATCGGCCTTGCCGTCCAGTTGATCGCCGGTAGAGGTCACGGCCGCCGATACGGCTTCGCCCAGGATGGTGGACCCGAAGTTCTTGCTGCTCATGTCGAAGGCTCCGGCGCCGCCGCTGCCTCCGCCGCCGCCCGCGCCCACCAGGGAAGCGCCGCTGCGCTTGGATTGGCCGCTGCCAGTGACTGCGGCCAGGATCTCCGCAGTGCTGGTATCAACCATGCGGGCGCTGATGTTGCAGATGGCCTTGGCGTCGCGTTTCTGTACGCCGCCCAATCCAAACCGGCCCAGGCCATAGCCGCCGCCGCCAACCGTAGTGCTCTTGTCGTCGCGGCCGAACTGAGTAATCGACCCGATGATGATGGCGTCTACGCCCAGAATCTTGCCAATCCGGGCGGCGCTCGACGGATCGGCGCGGTCACTGTTCGAGAAATTCTGTTCGGCCAGAATTTTGTCAAGCGCCTTGCGC
>DATDGY010000090.1:0-10324 GCA_036521855.1 Candidatus Angelobacter sp. | reverse complement strand
ACGCTCGTTGACTTTGACAAAACCCTGCGGCGTCAGTTCGATCCCGGCTTTTTCGAGGCCGATGCCGTCAGTGTTTGGTGTTCGACCGGTTGCGACCAGCAAGTCGGTTGCTGGAAGCGTGCGAACGCCGTTTTCGTCCTCGACCTGGACCTCGACGTGCTGCCCGGAGCGCCCCTCGATCGAGCGGACCTGTGTCTTGAGAAGCACATTGATTCCTTCGCTTTGGAACAAATCGAGCAGGGCGGCGCCGACGTCCGGATCCTCGCGACTGGCGAGCCGCTCTCCTTTTTCTATGAGCGTCACCTTGGCCCCGAAGCGACGCATGGCCTGCGCCAATTCCAGTCCTACGTAGCCGCCGCCCAGAACGATCAAGTGACCCGGCAAGCGGTCGAGATCGAGGGCTTCGACGTGAGTCATTGGCTGAGAGGCAGCAAGGCCCGGCACATCGGGAATAGCCGCACGCGTCCCCAAATTCAGAAACACCCGCTTGCCGGCTAAAACGCGCGTGCCCCCCTCGACGAGCGAAACCTCAACAGTTAGAGGACCGATGAATCGGGCTGCACCCATGATCAGTTCGGTTCCGCTGGCCTTGTAGCGGGCGAGGTGGTCTTGGATCATCTCTTGGACCATATTTCGCTTACGTCGCTGGACGCCCGCGATGTCTATTTCGAATGATCCGAATGGGAGCCCAAATTCCGCTCCGCGCCGGGCGAGAGAGGCGACTTTGGCGCTGTGAATGACGTTCTTGCTTGGAAGGCAGGCCACGTTCGGGCACGATCCGCCGATCAGTTTGCGCTCAACGAGCGCTGTCCGATGACCCGCTTTTGCCATCGTCCACGCCATGTATTTGCCGGCTTCTCCACTGCCGATAATTAAAACCTCGTAGTTTTCGGGGTTAGGCATATCCAAGGTCCTTTTTCGTGCGGAATTCACATACGCACTTCTAGTGAGATGCCTCGAACACAAAATCAAAACGGCCACACCCAATATCTTTCCACGGCGGCTGCCAGCCTTTTCTCCGCACTGTGAGGGTTTCTTGCTAAAGGCCTTCGTCTCCACGATTAAGGTGGATTAGCTACTTCGATTCACCCGTTGACCGGTCCTGAGGGCGCCCGGCACCCGGCGAATGGACAATAAGCGAAGACTTCCCGATCCCTACATCTCGCTTAAGAACAAATCACCCGGCGGACCGGTTCCCAAACCCAAAAGGCCCTCAGTCGGAAAACGACCAAGGGCCGCACCGGCGGCGGGACCCATCGGGGCTAATCTCCGACATGAGTCCTAATCATGATCGCGGTCGCTGTCATGGTCGCGATCATGATGATCAAAGTCGAACAGGTCGAACAAATCCCCGATGGCCGGCATGTTCCGAGGAACGTACACATTGTCGTCATCAAGGCGCGGGTTGGGCAGATTGTCGCGGCTGCGGGTGCTGAGCGTGGTATGGAGCATCCAGTTCCGTTCGACGAACTTGACGAACGAAGAATGCTCGTTATAGACGTGGCTGATATGGCCACCTCTCGAGAACGGAGAAACGGCGATCATAGGAATGCGTGGACCGGTCCCGAAGAAATCAACCGGCTGGATGAAGCCCGAGTCATAGTAGCCGCCGCCCTCGTCCACGGTGACAAAGATCGCGGTTTCGGCCCATTGTTCCGGGTTGCTTTGCGCGAGTTCAATGATGTTCTGGGCGAAGGCCTCGAACAGAGTCCATTTCGAGGAAGCGGGATGGCCGTCCATCAGGCCATCCGGCTTCACGTAGGAAACCGCGGGAAGAGTGCCATTGGCCAGATCGGTGAAAAGATCGGTGACGTCGCGCATGTGATCTGCCACCATGGTTGGATAGCTCGCTTCATACTCGAACGGGTTGCAGATATTGCAGTAGGTCCCGTTGAAGGGGCTGGTGGTTCCAGAGGCATTGAAACCGCCGCCATAATATTTCCAGGGAATATTGTTGGCGCTCAGCACATCGCCGATGCTCCGTTGCATGGTCTGCGGAACCACCAGACCGGTCTGCACCGTTCCTTGAGGTGTGAAGGCCGGGTTGACGTTGACAGCCTGCCAAAACTGGCCGGATCCGCACTTGGTCTGCACCGCATAGGGCAGCGCATTCAGATAATTCGTGATGGCGGCGATGCCGGGCTGGGTCACGTCTGAACAATTGAACCACTGCGAGCGCAGCGTATACAGGTTGAGCGTTCCAGGCTGCGGATCGGGATTATAGATGTTAGCCGGATTGGGTGTTGCCGGGTTGCCATGGCCGTCGCTGAAAAACACCTGGTCGGCAAAACCGAGGGGCTGGCTGTCCGGCCCCGTGCCGCCTAGAACGGGCTGGTGATAATTGTCACTCATGGTGTAGTGGTCGGCAAGCGACTTGAAGACTGGCGCATCGCCGTTCTGCATGTTAAAGAAGGCCATGGTCTGCCCGGTGTCATGCGGCGTCCCCGTGGGCGGCGTGCTGTAGGTGGTCGTAATCGCCGACTGCAGGTCATGGAGACAACCGGTCGGGTTGTGCTTGGATACGTGCTCTTTGTCAATGGCACAATCCACCTGCTGGACCATCTGGAAGTACTGATGGATGGTGTCGCCGGTGAAGGCGTCGAAGGGCATGGTCGGGCCGGTCATCTGGAACGGTCCCGGCGGCAGGTTGTTCACGTTAGTGATGCGCGTATCTGGACCCAGCGTGAAACCCAAACCCGTACCTCCGGTGGCGAACAGGAATTGGTCCGCAGGTGGCAGGCCGGGGTCCCCACCGGGGATGAGCAAAACCCCAGCATAGGGTGACACCACGCCAACGCCGGCCACATCGGGCGCCGGTAGCGTCGAGTAGAGCTGCTTTTGCGCCAGATCCGCGCTGCTGAAGAATTTGCCGCCATTGGGGGCGGACACGATCTGGAATTGATGCGCCTTCGCGAAATTCGGACCCGGCGAGCCATCTTCATTGACGATGCGCTCGGACAAAAGGTTCAACACCCTCTCGTCCCGGTTTTTTGGTTCATAGGTGGCGAAAAGGTGATCGAAGCTACGATTCTCGCCAACGATGATAATGACGTGTTTGATCGGCGTCGCGGTCTTGATCTTGTCGACTGCGTTATCCGGATCGCCTTGGGCTCGGGCTGATGACCCAAGGCCGAAAACCGCCAAGGCCATGATAGACGCGCAAGCAATGGTTTTCGCTCGCCATTTTCTTGTGTCACTACGATGCATGCTTTCCTCCTAAGATTGAAATCAACATCGCAGAAGTTTAGGCGGCAACTATGACCTGCGAATTTAGACGGCATATAAATTGCGTGAAATTTTCCGGCTCTGGCGAAACCGATTGGGGTGGGTCAGGCGGCCTCATTTTTAAGAAAACTTCTTGACTGACCTGGTCTTTGCGGGGTTGGCGAAGCATGGACTCCGTGTTTCGCGTTCCCAAGAAGGCTAAAAAGGAATGACCACATTTGTTGCTGGCGTAATATCGCCATTTCACCCGTTGCCCGGTCCCGAGTAAACCGCCCGCGCAGGGTCAAGGGAGAGATTCTTCACACGCCGAGCGTTCCCGCGATTTCTTCCAGATGGTCCTGGGCGTAGCGAGCTGCCCGGTTCGAGAGCACGGAATAAATCTTGAGTGAGAGCGCCAAGCCGGCCAGACCGGCGACCAGGGGCAGCCAAGCTAGCTTCCAGTGCCAGGTCGCGAAAATTACGATCCCGACCGCGGCCGCCAGCGGGAACAACACCAGCATGGACGCGAATCCGGAGGCGCCGGAAGCCATGCGCGAATTCACCTGCGCCAGTTCGATTCGTTTGGGCCAATAGACCGAAAACAGGTTGCCGGCCGCAAGATGAATGATCAGCAGGCAGAGGAACCCTGAAGTCACGGCGGCGAGCATGTCCAGAGGAACGTGTCCAACGGCCAGGATGGCGGCAACTCCCACGAGATAGATCGCCGACATCAACGCGCCCTGAGCGATGTTCTTGGCCCGCATTACTTTTTGCAACGGCAGAGGGGAGAGCAGCCAGCGTCCAAAGCCTTCGCGGTCCATGCCGAAGGTGTTGTAGGACATGTTGGAGACCGACAGCGCCAGAAAACCGGCGAAGGCGCCGAGCAGGTTCGTGCCATTGCTGAGAGAAAACACTCGTCTTGCCGGTCCGCCCAGCAGCAAGAAAGCGAAGAGAATCACCGGATACACCAGCGTGACCAGCAAGCGCGAATTCTGCCGGATGTAGCGAAGTTCTTTTTCCACGATGGCGCTGATGGAGTCGTCCAGTCCCGGTATGTGCCATCCCGGCTTGACCTTCAGCTCGCGCTGGACTTTGTAACCTTCCGCATAGATCTCGCCCTGATACACGGAGCGCAATTGCCGGAATTGCAGGAACGCCGCCAGCAGGCAATAACCCGACAGCAAAGCTAGCGGCGCCAGCCTGGTGACCGCCCCGGGCTCCAGCGATTGCAGGACCAGCCGTGGCGGAGAGACGGTCAGCACGCCGCTGAAAACATCCTGGGCCCATTGCGGCGGATGAAAGGGGTGGACATTAACCCTGACCCATCCGTTGACGATGAGGTTGAACATTTGCGGCACCAGCATCAGAAGGAGGAGCAGCGTCGCGATCCGCTCGCGGCCTTTGCGCGTGCTTTGGAAGCGCTCAAAAAAGCTGATGACGATCCGGTTGCACAGGACATTGAGCGCCGCGAAGAACAGAAACAGGGCGGCGGCGGGAAGCGCCCATGCCGGACGCGCGAATACGATTCCCAGCCACATGCTCAGCAGCCACAGCAGACCGGTGATGGCGCAGGGATCGGCCAGTCCGTAGGCCGCGTTGAGAAAGTAGTAGAGAGGAAGAGAAACCGGGTAGCGGGCCACTTCACGAAAATTCAGGCCCGGAGAATAACCTTCAAACAGCACCGGGACAAACTGCCAGAAGAGAAAAATCACCCACAACAGAATTTCGATGATGTAGGGTTTGCCGGCATTCAGCATGGCAACCGTGCCCGCATAGAAGCCGATCGACGTCCCGAGAACAAAGAGCGCGCCTACCAGGTATCGGATGGACG
Organism: Candidatus Angelobacter sp.; assembly: GCA_036521855.1. Lineage (GTDB taxonomy): Bacteria > Acidobacteriota > Terriglobia > Terriglobales > Acidobacteriaceae > Angelobacter. The sequence goes on along the minus strand of DATDGY010000090.1, from coordinate 5,289 downwards.
TCAGCGCAAGCTCCGCCTGCCGTTTGCGCGAGCGCAGGGAATTTACAAACAGCCGCCAGCGCAGTTCGACCAGCAGGGCAAAGTGGTTGGAGGCGCGGGCTAGAGCCAGGACAGCACCTCCGCGTCTTGCTTGCTTCCGCCTACCACCTGAATGAAGATCTCTTCCAGGGTCAGCGACGATTGCTCATGTCCCGCGACTTTCACGCCAGACCGCAGTTCTTCGAGCGACCCGGAAGCCACCAGCCGCCCTTCGCGAATGATGCCGATGTGCGTGCACAGCCGCTCTACCACCTCCAGCACGTGGGAGGTCAGAAAGACCGTGCCACCGTGGGAGATGAACCGCTGTAGCAGGCGCTTGAGCGTAGTGGCGGCGATGGCGTCCACGCCCTCGAAAGGTTCGTCGAGAAACAGGACCGCAGGCCCGTGGATCACGGCCGCAGCCAGCGCTGTTTTCTTCTTCATACCGTGGGAGTAGTCGGCCACCAGCTTGTCCGCTGAATCTTTCAGGTCCATGAACTCCAGCAGTTCGGCGGTGCGTTCGGCGGCCACCTCGCGGGGCAGCCCATACATCCGGCCTACGAAATTCAGAAGCTGGGCGCCGGTCAGCCGCTCAAACAACGCCAGTCCCTCCGGCACCACGCCGATGCGGCTCTTCACCGCGACGGTCTCCTGCGCCAAGTCCAAACCCAGGATGCGGATCTGACCGCTGGTAGGACGAAGCAGCCCGGTGAGCATCTTGATGGTGGTGGATTTACCGGCTCCATTAGGCCCTAAGAAGCCGTAGAACTGCTGGCGCTCGACTTTGAGGTTCAAGTCGTCGACGGCCACCAGCGGGCCAAAGGTCCGGCGCAGGGCTACAGTCTCTACTACGGTCTCAGCCATATCGCTCCGTGGCAAGGGATAGATTCGAGGGTAGATACGGATTTCAGTGTATCGCAGTTCTCGGGGCCCCCGGCGGACACCCGCGGCGAAGCTCACGCGCCAGAATGCGGCGTTGACTCTGCCGCGTATAATGGCGCTGCCCATGCCGCAGAAAACCTATCCTTACCTTACGCTGGCTGTGCTGACCGCGCTGAACATACTGAATTACATCGACCGCAACATGCTGCTCGGCGTCCAGCCCCTGGTGCAAAAGGAATTTAAGATCACTGACGCGCAGACGGGTCTGCTTACCAGCGCTTTCTTCTTCTGCTATATGTTCGCGGCGCCGGTGGTGGGATGGATGGGCGACCGTTGGCCTCGCAAGAATATTGTCCTGATCGGCATCGCCGTCTGGAGCGGATTCACGTTGCTCACTTGGCTGGTGCGTGACTACCACCAGCTTCTGCTTCGCCACACCATCGTTGGCATCGGCGAGGCGAGTTACGCCACCATTGCCCCGGCACTGGTCGCCGATCTGTTTCCGTTTGAACGCCGCGGCCGAATGCTTTCCATCTTTTACCTGGGGCTGCCTCTGGGCAGCGCGCTGGGCATCCTGCTGGGCGGACCGTTGGGCGAACGTTTTGGTTGGCGCGTGCCCTTCATGCTGGCGGGTATCCCCGGCTTTTTGCTGGCCCTGACCTTCTGGTTTCTGCCCGAACCGGCGCGCGGCCAGACCGATACTGTGATCACACCCTCTCTGGAACGGGGTACGGTGCAGGGGTTGTTTCGCAACGGGGCATTCATCACCGCATGCCTGGGCATGGCCATGTACACGTTTGCTGTCGGCGGGATGCAGGTGTGGATACCGACCTTCCTGCATCGCGTGCGGGGCATGTCGGTGTCGCGGGCGGCGATTACCTTTGGGCTGATCGCGGCCATCAACGGGATCGTGGCCACAATTCTGGGCGGCTGGATCGGCGACCGCATGCTCAAACGTCATGACGGCGCTTATTATCGTTTTTCCGGCTTGTCCATGTATGTCGCGGTGCCGCTGATGATCGCGGCCGTCTATGCCACGGGGCCGCTCATGCTGCCGGCAATCTTCTTTGCCGTGTTCGCGCTGCTGATCTGCACCAGCCCTTCCAATGCGGCGGTGGTCAACTCCGTGGACGCAGGCATCCGCTCTACCGCTATTGCGGTGAATACCTTTGTGATTCACGCTTTGGGCGATTCGTTCTCGCCGTGGCTGATCGGCAAGATCTCCGATCATAGTTCGCTCCAGACCGCCTTCTGGGGCGCGTTCGTGGCTGCGGGGCTCTCCGGCTGGTTCTTCCTCTACGGGGCAAAGTTTGCGCCCCGGCTGCGTCCGGTTGCCGCAGGCACGGCAGCCCTTAGTTGAGTATTCGTGCTTGGCAAGTTGGGAAGCACGTCGGCGCGATATCCGCGTCTGTGATTCCTCAGTCCCCAGGTTGCTGTTTTCCTGTTGGCTGCTGGAAGAGCAGCCATTCATGGCCGCGAAAGCCTTCTCCAACTCAAGAGGCTTTCAGCCCCCAATTGTGGGCACGGTCTAGTGGTCGTGATCGTCCCAATCACGGTCCTGATGCCAGCGGTGCTCATGTTCATCCCACCACTGGTGGTGCTCTCTCCAGCACCACTCGCGAACTTCGTGCAGTTCGTGGCGCCAGTGGTCCGCCTGGCGGCTGTGAGGTCCATGGTGCTCGATGGCCTCGTGTAGCTTGTGCTCGGCGCGTGCCGTACGCCGTGAGCAATCGTCTTGGTAGGCGGCGGCCCCGGGCGCACTCATAAACAGGAGTGCGAAACCCAGCGCGGCTGCGGGCAACGACTTTCTTGCGACCAGTCTTAATTTCGTGTGGCTTGGCATCTGAGTAACATCCTCCCTTTCTTCTCATCTGGCATCTGGCATTGATTCTGCCGCATGTTAGCGCAAGCCTGCGTTCATGGCCTGCTGCACGAGCCGGGCCGATGGTTACGGTGGTAACGCTATTTCACTGGCTGCGGCGGCGACATTTGTCCTTCGGAACGGGCCATGGTTGCGGCTTGCGGCTCCGGATGTTGAGGCTTTTCGGGCGACTCGCTCGCAGCTTCGAGGCTGCCGTTGCTGAAGCTGAGCGAAGAAGGGCTGGCGTCAATGTCGGTGCGCAGGAGTTTCCAGCGCGTTCCCCTGACGCTGAGATCGGTGGCTTCCAGTTGTCCCTTGAGGTGTGGCGCGACCGAGGAGCCGGAAACCGATCCCGTGAATGATGCCGTGCCGTAGAGATTGAGACTTGGCATCGACTCCCGCCCGGAAGGCGCAATTCTGAAATTCTGAGCCAGCAGCTCCACTTCATGCAGATTGCCGGAACGCACGGAGACTTGTAGTTGGGATTGCTCGCTCACGCTGCCGTCCAGCGTGACGGAGGTCTGCGCGGTCCGAATAAAGCTCTGGCGTAGCGTGAATTGCCGGTTCGCGGCCGCGTATTCGGCGTGGACCGCCCCACTCAGATGCGCCGCAGGGTTTCGACCCAGGGCGCCTGCCAGAGTGACATTGCCACGGGCGGCAAGGTCTTCGAGCATCTTGCTCCAGGTGGCCTCAACGTCGGCGTTGATTCTGCCGCTCAACTGGGCGTCCAGCGGCAGATCCTGGTTTTCGGCGGACTGCAACTCCTGCAACGAAGCATCTTTGAGCCGGGCCTGAAATTTCGCGGCAGCAGCGCCGGCAACGTCGTGGACGGCCAGACTGCCCGTCATCCTTCCAGCGAAGACTTGGGCGTGAATGTTATCCAGTTCCGCGTTACCGGCGGCGAGCTTGTATTGCGCGCCAAAGTCGCTCACTTCCGCGTGCAGACCCGAAACGGTGACCGCGAGCGCTGAGCTGCTCGCCGTCCCGCTGAGCGCGATCGTCTCCAGTACGGGACGGCTGGGATCACGCCGATAATTCAGCGATCCAACCAGATGGACCACACCGGCAGGCAATTCAGTATTGTGCAGGAAAGGCGCCACCTCACTTGTTGACAGATGGGCGTCGTATGTCGCCTGCACCGCCGGGCGGTCGTAGTTTTCCACCGACCCTGTCGCAGCCACGCGCGTCTTGCCGGCGACCAGAAGCAGGTGATCCACCGTGAGCTTCGCGGGCGCGGCATCAAAACTCAAGTCCAGGCTGTGGCTTACGGGCGCATAGTGGTCATAGGCGAGCGTGCCCTCGGCATACTTGAGGACGCCGCGGTATCGCTTCATGCCGCCGTCAAAAGCCAGGGACGAATGCAGGTCGTGCAAATCGGCATCGAGCAGGATCTTTTGCTGGTTGCAGTCAACTTCCCCGCCATGGAGCCGCAACTCCCGGACCGCCAGGTCAACGATGCTGGTTTTACTCTTTCCGCCGCCTTCGGGCTGGGGCAGATTGTTTTCACCAGCCTGGTTGACGAAAAAATGGACCACCGGACGATCGATGACGGCATCGCTCAGGCGCCATCTGCGGCCCCGAAGCGACCCGATCTCAATTCCCGCGCCCACGTGATCGGCGCGCAGCAAAGGCTCGCCAAACTGCGGCTCGCTCCCGTGCGCCACGACTCCGTACAGGTCAAGGTGGAGAGGGAAGAAATTCAGACTGAAGTCGCGCACCACGACGCGCGCCCCGGTGGATTCATAGATGTTGCGTTCCGCCCTCGCCATGAGACCCTGGCGGAATGACGGGCTGTGCCTCACCAGCAGCGCTGCGGTGACGGCCATGCCCGCCACCAGCAAGATGACCCCTGCGGTTCCCCAAATGATGATTTTCTTTGATTTCACTTGACGCTCTCCTTCAAAACACGGGGGCCCAAGGTTGAGTGTGGTCTACGCTTGCCGGCCAAGCAGGGCTCGCGCGTTTAACGTCTTCGTGATTCCAATGGGTTACGCATATGTCTAAGGCATCTCTTGTGCCAAACAGAAATCACGGACTGACAATGACTTACAGGGAGAGTGGCTGAGATCGCAAGGATCGCTGCTATGTAATTTTTGCCCACCAGCGCTTTTGCATCACGTGTAGTGACAACACCACTGCGATTGCTTGACAAGTTTCTCAGCGGGGCGCGCGACACGATACTCGATAGCGAGTCTTTCAGAGACAGCGCAGTCGAGATCAAGCGCTATTCTCGGTGATCAGTCCGACAGTCATCTCCACAGGAGAAGTCGGCGTTCGTATTAAGGAGACTTGCTTTCGCTCTACCGCGGGGCAGGATCGTCTCAACGGAACAGGTTCTTCAGGATAAACAACGCGTTGGCCGGACGTTCCGCCAGGCGGCGCATGAAGTAGGGATACCACTCCGTCCCAAAAGGAATATAGACGCGGCAGCGCCAGCCTTCCTTGACCAGCTTCTGCTGGAGATCGCGGCGGATACCGTAGAGCATCTGGAACTCGAAGGCCGAGGCCGGGATTCGTTCCCGTTGCGC
>DATDGY010000089.1:0-4611 GCA_036521855.1 Candidatus Angelobacter sp. | reverse complement strand
TATGTGCGGCTGCAGAAGGTGCGGAAGCAGGAGATGTTCGTGCCGCTGACGCACGCGCCGGGCGAGGCCCAAGCCGACTTCGGCGAAGCGCTAGTGGTGCTGGCCGGGGTGAAGCAAAAGGCACACTACTTCGTGATGGACGTACCGCACTCCGATGATAGTTTTGTGGCGGCCTATCCGGCGGAGACCACGGAGGCCTTTCTGGATGCGCATGTGCGGGCCTTCGACTACCTGGGCGGGGTGCCCCGATTCATTCTGTATGACAACACGAAGCTGGCCGTGGCCCAGATTCTGGGCGAGGGCGAGCGGAAGAAGACGCGGGCGTTTTGCGAGTTGCAAAGCCATTACCTGTTCGCGGAACGATTCGGACGACCCGGTAAAGGCAATGACAAGGGAGCCGCGGAAGGACTGGTGGGCTATGCCCGGCGAAACTTTCTGGTGCCGATCCCGCAGGTGAGCAGTTGGGAAGAGCTGAATGCGCAGCTGCTGGAGCGGTGCCGGAAACGGCGCGAGCAGCGGGTGTGGGGACACCAGGAGACGATTGGCGAGCGCTTCGCGCGCGAGCGCGCGGCGCTCTTGCCCTTGCCGGCCTCGCCCTATGAGGCCTGCGAGAAGCGCATGGCGAAAGTGAGTTCGCTATCCCTGGTGCGCTACCGGGCGAACGACTACTCGGTGCCCACCGAGTATGGGCATCGCCAAGTGCTGGTGAAAGGCTACGTGCACGAAGTGGCGATTGCTTGCGGCAGCGAGATAATTGCGCGGCACCGGAGAAGCTACCAACGGGAAGATATGATCTTCGATCCGCGGCACTATTTGGCGCTGCTGGAGGAGAAGACCCGGGCTCTGGACCAGGCGGCGCCGCTGGCGGGCTGGGCGTTGCCGGAATGCTTCCTGCACCTGCGACGCCTGCTGGAGGCGCGGCTGGGCAAGAACGGCAAGCGTGAGTATGTGCAGGTGCTGCGACTGCTGGAGACCTTGGGGGTGACGGAAGTGACCGCCGCCATCCAGGATGCTCTGCATCTGGGAACGATCTCGCTCGATGCGGTGAAGCACCTGGTGTTGTGCCGGATGGAGCAGCGTCCGCCGCGGTTGGACCTGATGCAGTATCCCCACCTGCCGCTGCCGCAGGTCCAGACCACGCAAGCCGCCGACTACATGGTCCTGCTCGGGGAGGTGAGCCAATGAGCGATACCGCCCCCACCCCGAACGATACCCCGCAGGTCCTGCTGGAACATCACTTGAAACTGTTGCGGCTGCCCACCTTCCTGCGCGAGTACGACAAGGTGGCGCGGCAGTGTGCCGCCGAAAGTGTGGATTACCCGCGTTTCCTGTTGCGCCTCACCGAGTTAGAACTGCTGGACCGCGAGCGTCGGGCCACGGAACGTCGCATTCACCAGGCACGATTTCCGGTGGTCAAGAGCCTGGATAGCTTTCACTTCCTGGCCATTCCCTCGCTGAATAAAACCCTGGTGCTGGAGCTGGCGCGCTGCGAGTTCCTGGCGCGCCGCGAAAACATTTTGCTGTTGGGCAACAGTGGTACGGGCAAGACACACGTCGCCCTGGCTCTGGGGTTGGCGGCCTGCCAGCGTGGTCATCGCGTGCGCTTCACCACCACCGCGGCTCTGGTTCACGAGCTCATGGAGGCCCGTGACGAGAAGCGTCTGCTGCGTTTTCAGAAACAGATGGCCAGCTATGAGCTGCTGATCGTGGACGAGTTGGGATTCGTGCCGCTGTCGAAGACCGGCGCCGAGTTGCTGTTTGAAGTCTTCAGCCAGCGTTATGAACGCACGTCCACGTTGGTGACCAGCAACCTGCCCTTCCAGGAGTGGACCGAGGTTATGGGCTCGGAGCGGCTGACCGGCGCGTTGCTGGATCGGCTCACTCACCATGTGCACATCCTGGAGATGAACGGTGAGAGCTATCGTCTCAAGCAGAGCAAACGCAAACGAGGCTCTGAGCCGAACCCCTAACTACCCACCTGCAACCAGTCTTGGGCAAGGGATAGCGTCCTCCGCTCCGGCCTAACGCGCCGCCTTTCAGGCGGCGCAGGCCTCCGCTCCGGACGCCATCCCTTCCTTCAACCCACCCGTTTCCCAACCCTTCCTCTGGCCTAGTTTTACTCCGCCCTGCTGGCCTAATTTTTCTTCCGCCCTTGACACAAACACAACAGCACAAACACTAAGCTGCAAGGTTGGAGTTTCTTAATGCGCTCCTGGCGCTCGTCCTCGTGGTCTTGCTGTGCCCTCGATGTCATTTACGGCCGCGGTGGACCTTCCGTGCTCAAACAAACCCGTCCCAGCAAAGGCCCGACTTACACCCTCTTGCTCAGAGGGCTTTACAATTTGCGCTTTGGAGCTTGAGACGAACCCCGCTGCACGCCCGTTAATGGAACACAACGGAAGACGTTTGCTAGTTTGTGTGCTTGTAAGTTGCTGTAAGAATCGTGGCCAGCGACGGAATCGAACCGCCGACGCCAGCCTTTTCAGAACGTGGCTTTCAAGTAATTTCAACAACTTACAAGGTCCCGAGGAACTGCCTAACTACTTGGAAGTACGTGATGAGCGGGTGGAAAACGGGTGGCGGCAACGGGTGATTGTGAAGGCCGCGACCTACGCCGTGACAGTGGTGATTGAAACCGTAACTCATTGGACTTGAACGGCACAGACGGCGTCTAAAGACGGTTTCAGCGCCCTGAGTAAGGCTTATTGGACAGTCATCGGACAGATAAAACAACCTCTGCCGCTGAGCGGCAATGTGTACGCTATCCTTCCCTCTGACATCGTTTCCCACCCGATAACATTCAAGCAGTGTGATCGCCGTGAAAGGGACGCAACAACTCGTAACTAATTGGAAACAGACGGCATCGACAGCCCATTTTGGAGCCGCAAGTAGCACTTGGGAAGAATTATTGGACCCTGATTGGACCCAAGTTTCTTGACTAAAAACTTGGCAAGGAATTCACAAATTTACGCAGATGGATGTCTGGCCACGCTGCTCTTGCGTTGGTCGTTAAAGAAGATCGACGGCAGTTCGCAACCACCATCAGCAACCATTCCGCTCCGCCAAGTGCAGGGGAATCTCCGTTTTCCCTTGACACTTACATATCATGGATGTCCCCGATTTTACTCCTGGTTTACTCCCAATGAGTGAAATGGCGGTCACCGACTCGCTGGACGGATGCTTGGGCGATGGCCTGTTCAGCTAACGTGGCCGACTCCTCCGGAGTGGCTGGGAACCGGCGGTTCGCCAGGGCTATCCTAAATAAGTTCGTTCGCAATTTGCCTCCTCGCCCAATGAAGCACCGCTAGTGCGAAACTGGCTTCCAGCCTTCGGCGCCTGTTGATGCCTTGTTTTCAAGCGCGGCAATGTTTTCCTCAATCTCCTGTACCAAGCGGGCGATCAGTTCCTGGGCGGATTGTCGTCGGGCCAGGCGGACACCTTGTCCGGCCCAAAGCGACAGAAACTCCGCTCGGCCATGCTCAGCCGCCGCCTTTCGCAGAGGACGTGTAAGCGCGTTCTGTAAGGGAAAGTGCTGAATGGCTTCCTCCTGCGCGGAGTCGATCTCTTTCATGAAACGATTTATGATCCCCCGCGCCGGCCGCCCGGAAAAGGCCCGTGTGACTCGCGTCTGATCCTCGTGCGCGTTCAGAATGGCTTGTTTGTAAGCGTCGGGAACACCAGATTCGTCGCAGGTCAGGAACGCGGTGCCCATTTGGACGGCACACGCGCCGAGAGCGAGCGCAGCGACAATGCCGCGTCCGTCCATGATTCCACCGGAAGCGATCACCGGCAAACGGACAGCGTCGACCACCTGCGGCACAAGTGACATCGTGCCAATCATTCCAGCATCAAACTCACAAGCGAAGCTGCCTCGGTGTCCTCCGGCTTCGCTCCCCTGCGCAACGATCGCATCCACGCCGGATTGTTCCAGGACTAAGGCCTCTTCCACTGTGGTCGCTGTGCCTATCAGCAGCATATGGCGACCCTTGATTGCCTGGACGGCGCTCGCGGGCAATACTCCGAATGTGAAACTGAAAACAGACGCGCCCGACTCGAGGGCGGCAGCCAGCTGTTCGTCAAATGAAGGGCCGGTCGACTTAGGAAGCGAAGGGACCGGCAGGCCAAGCTCCGTGAAATAAGGCTCGAGCCTCTTCAGTGTAGGCGTTGGATCTCGCCCGGCGGACTTCGCAGTCAGGGGAGCAAATAAATTGATTCCAAAAGGTCGAGGAGTGAGCCCGCGTACCGTGGACGCAGTATCCTTGATTTGCTCGGCTGCCAGGTAAGCTGCGCCAATGAAGCCAAGCCCGCCTGCGTTCGAGACGGACGCAACCAGATTTGGAGTGTCTCCACCCCCTGCCAGCGGGGCCTGGATGATTGGATGTGTGAGCGTTAGAGCTATCATCTTCTACCTCTGATCTCAAAGCTTGATTCTTCGTACTTATTCCAGTCTTGGCTATCTGGCCCACGTGGGTTCAGCCGGTGCGGAAAGAGCTGGAACAAGCAGTTCGCGAAAATCGTGAACTCCCGGTGAAATCCGGCGTGCCGCGTGCACTGTTACGGGAACTGTTCCCAGCGATGGCAGGCCGTCTTCCGGGCCTAAGACCGCCAGGT
>DATDGY010000088.1:0-12749 GCA_036521855.1 Candidatus Angelobacter sp. | reverse complement strand
AGCTGACTTAGTTCAGGGGATCTGAAAAGTGAGGAATCATACTCGCTTAACTTGCACGCTACGCTGATCAAACGGCATCAAGGGATCCAATACTTTATTTGTGCACTGCTCCAACTACTACTTGCGCCAGAATGATCTTCGCTTGGCTACTGGCGAATGGCGGAATAGCTAAGCGCTGCTAAGTGCTAATTGCCAAGCGCCTGGTTTGCGGCCCTGATCGTGCTGGCATCCTTAGGGTTCATCGTTGCTTCTATTGACATAACAGAATTCCTGCATAGGGGGAAGTCATGAGCAGGCTCTCACTTGGGACAACAATTTTGCTACTTTCAGCAGCTTGGACGCTTGCCCAGGCCGGCGCTCCACGAACCGACGAGAATCCAACCGGCAGTACACAATCAGCCGAGCAGCCTGGCACATCGCAGACAGCAAGCATTGAGGGCTGCCTTTCCGGCGTCGTTGACGACTTTGTTCTGACCACCGCGAAGGGCAGGACTTACGAGCTTACCGGGGACATTGCGCAACTGACGGCGCGCGTCGGTAACACGGTCCGCGTGTGGGGCCATGCCGATAGCGTAACCGACGCCGAGTTGATGGTCGCCGGAGGGCCGCATACTGCCTTTGGTGTTGAGAAAATAAGCTCGCTTTCTGCTGCCTGCAAATGATCAATGATCCGTTTGCCCGAAGTAGGAGGCCAAGGCGATTTGTAGTTGACCGAGCGGGGCAGGAAAAACCGGGGCTGAAAAAACCGGGGCTGAAAAAACGAAGAACGGCCAGACCCTCTATGCAACCTTGCGAACTGGACCAGATTTAGCAACCTCCCGGCAGGTCTTAGCGCAGCGCCGGCACGCCTCGGCACATTGCCGCATGGTTTCCATCGCGCTGTATTTTCCGCACTCGGCTGCGCAGGCATCACAGATATCCGCGCAGACGCCGCAAAGCTGAGGTCCAAACCGCGAATTTCCCGACAGCAAAATCACGCAAGCGCCGCAGACTGGCGTGCACTCGTGGCAAAGACGGATGCATTCTGCCATCTTGGAAGGGTCGTGGGTCAGGCTCTCGTCAACGCATGCTGAGCACCAGTGGATGCATTGCAGGCATTCTTCAATACAGCGTTCTATGGTCGGATTGGCTGCGGTGGTGGTAGCCATGGGAATCTCCTCTCGGACTTAAGGTGTTCGGGTTTTTGAACAGGTTGCCCATCGAGCGGTGCAAATCTTTCTCGCCGTCTGTGTGAAGCGCGAACCGCGTAGCGTGAGGGACGTGGGGACCACGGCGTCGCCGTACCCGGCCCCCGGGATTGCGCCGGCGTTGCGCAAGCTGGGGTGGAGTCGGCTAACTTCTGGTCGCGCCTTCCGGCGCTTAGACCGTCGCGGAAGAAAGAGTCGGCGTCCGCCTTTGCAGAATGATCTTCGTCTGGCTAATGGCTAAGTGCTAATTGCTAAGTGCTCGGTTTATCCGTGTCTTCCCGTTTCCCGCTCCGATTCCCAATTGCGGAGAACAATGGCGGATTCCTATGCTACAATCCGCGCGGCGTCGATCCATGTGGAAGAGAATTTCTCTGATCATGGCCATGCCGCCGCGTTTCAGTTGGCTGAAGGTTTCGTATTGCCCGCGGAACCCCAGCAATCACGCTAGTTTCCGGCCTTTGAACCAAATCGACGGCGCATGTGTCTACACCCTTGCACGCTGAAATCTTCCCTACTGGTAACCGTTTTTGCGGGGATGAGATGAAAGCTAGAGCTGAAGACATTGATTGCTCGAATCCCAAGCGGGATCAATATGCCGTACAAGGAGAGGGAAATGAGCTCGAAAACCATTTTCAGCAAGACAAGAACTATAGAAGCGATTGCCGTATTGGTTGTCATCGGTTTGTCGTCTTGGCTTTCATGCCGGGCGCAGGTCATAAGAGGATCGCAGCCAGGAGCAACAAACTTGCCGGCGGTCCGTCTTCATGAACGCCTCCGCGGCGTACTGCAAGGCAGAACCAGTCCCCAGATCGCGAATCCTGCCGCGAGCCAGCACGATAACTCCAGCATCATTGTGGTGTGCAAGAACCAGAAGCAGGCAGCGGACCGCGAGGTACAGGAAATTCAGGTGGCGCAACGCGCGATGGGAGACGGCTCGGTTCGCAAGGCGGGAGGCAGTAACGCGATCTCCGGAAATCTGCCCGCGGTGAACCCTGGAGCTAAATCCACTGGCCAGCCGCCGCCCGGCGACAAGACCAAGACCGCTGCTTCGGCGGGTGCGATCTCCGGAAACAGCACGATTTCCGGAAACAAGACCATCTCCGGCAATGGCGCCCAGCAGACCGAGATAAGCAAGGCTGGCGGCGATGGCGGCGTTCCGCAGCAGCCCATGAAGACTGAGAGCGCGTCCGGAACCCAAGGGCCGGGCGGCGCGACCTCGAACGTAGCCATGTGCCAACCGACCATCAGCACCATCAGCGGCTTCCCCACCGTGGTCTTCAGCCCGAGTCCGCTCTTCAATCCGTACACCATCAAAGGGTGCGGGTTCGGCTATCAGATGGGAAATGTCTATCTCACCGGTCCATTCAACGCCGGAAAAATAAAATTGCAGGTGCAGACCACCGGCGGCAGCCAGCGGGCGCCGGCGCGGGCGAGTTGGAGCGACACTGCGATCATTGTGACGGTTGATCCCCAGTTGAGCGGCGAGGTTCTCCAGCAGAATGTGACGCTTGTGATCGAACCGGCCGCAGGCTCCCCCATCCAGAAAGCGGGCAACAAATTCCTTCCCGAGTACGCGGACGTACCCCTGGGAACCATACCGCAGAGCGCGGTCAAGTTTTCCCAACAGGTCGGTTCCAGCGGCAGCAAAGACCGCGTCCTAAGTCCCGCACTCAGCCTGACCACTACCGATTTGCTGTACTACTCACCTTCGCAAGTGCCCCAGGGCATGACGGCCGAGGTCTTTCGCGGAGGCTCGGGTACGTCTTTCTTCCCCGCCGCAACCGATTACTACGACTTCAGCGGCCTGGCTCAACCGTTTTTTGTAGTGGGCATGCAGCTGCACCAGGAAGCCGACCCTACCGGTTGCGCCCCTGACACCGCCGGCTCTGAAGGTTCCTGGAACGCGCAGTGGGACACCAAGGGCAACATCCGCGTGACTTGGAAGGAATGGCGCTGCCACTTGGCGTTTATGGGACCCAACGATCCTGACATCTGGTCGGACTACGCCCTGGGCGTCACGGTCAACGGCCCGCGAGGCATCGATCCCTGGACGGGCAAGCCGCCTTTGGCTCTGTCCCAAAGACGGGTCCTGGCAACGCACTAAGCAATCTGAGCCCGGAGGACTGGCCCCGAGTTATTCCCAAGGGTTTCTCTGGCTAATTGCTAAGTGCTAATTGCTAACTGCTTGGTTTCAAGCGGCGGTCTTCTGCCGGCTGCGCTCGCGGCGGATGCGTTGCGAGAGCAAGGACTTTGCCTTTTCCAGCTCCGCTCGACGCTGCTCGCTGAGTCCTCGACCAGCGCGGTTCATGAAAAATGTAAGCATCCGCATCCCTGAACTTGGCCCCTTCGGCGAGACCGACTTGGAAGCCAAGGCGCGTGCGATCGTGGCGGCGCTCTTCGTAAACAGGCCGGGGGGCGGATAGGTCGAGACCGTCTTAACGCTTGCGATCCATTTTTTCTTCTTCTTGTTCTTCTGGGCCATGGCTGCGCGGCACCTTCCTCCTCAAGGATATTGTCTCAGGGAGTCTCCGGCTCGGTAAGGCAGGAACCCTGAAGATCGGTGAGTAACGCCGCCCACCCTTCCCCCGAAGCGAAAACCAAAAGCCCGCTTCGGAGGAAGGATGGGGCACCCTCGGTGTCGTCAGAGAAAAAGTAGACCACCCGCCCGTGAATGGGCAGAGCGCCGGGCCTTCGGCAGATCGGTTGGGAATCTTTACTTATTTTGCCCACGGCGCTGCCACCCCAACATGTGCTCCGCACATGTCGGGACCGCTTAGACCGTCGCGGATGAACGGGCGTCCACCCTATGAGACTCAAGTTCCAGGGAACGTCCCGTCTGTCCCTCCAGACTTCGTCTGTCCCTCCAGACTTCCTAAAAGGGACAGCCTGAGAGCCTGTCGGAATGAAGCTTTTTCGGACGAACAATCAATCACTTACAGACATCGCGTTCTTTGTAAGTCGTTGATTCTTGGTTGTCGCAAATCGATCTCCGACAGGCTCCCCGTCTGTCCCTCCAGACTTCCTAAAAGCGACAGCCTGAATTGCGCAGTTGCATCGCCAGGGACAGTTTTTCCTTGACGGGACCCTCGCTCTTATCGAGGGGCACCCTCCGCGTCGTGGAAATCGAAAACGGTGGGCCACCCGTCCAACAGGTGAGCTCTTTTCTGCATCTAACGAATCGAGTAAAATTATCGAACTTAGCCTGCTGGCCGTAAAAGACACCTAGTCGCGCTAACCGGCGCGACGTTTCATCTGGCCGAGGGATCCCCGTACTCACTCCGGACCTTTTTTTGCTCCGGCGCCTTGGAGGATGCTTATGGCCAAATGTTCCGCTTTGATTGTTTGTACCTCTTTCTTTCTGATCTTGTTGGGAACCGGAACTACCGGTTGCGGCGGCAGCGTGATGAACAGCGGCCGCATGTTGCAAAGCCTGACGGTCACGCCCGCCTCTGCCGACGCTCAAACCTTTCCCGGCGGCAGAGTTCAATTCACGGTCACGGGCACGTTCAACATGGTGCCGGTAACGGTAGCGTCACCGGTGGTCATGTGGAGCATCGGAAGCCCGTTTGCGCCGCCGTCGCCCACCATGCCGCAGGCCTCGGTGAACGCAACCGGCCTGGCGCAGTGCAACGGCTTCGTCGGTACGACGCTTGTTGAGGCCACAGCGCCCTCCGAGCCCGAAATCCCGCTGCAGGGGATGACCCCATCCACGCCGGCGGTCTCGGGGACGGCGACCTTGATTTGTCCGTAGCCAGTACCTGGGTAGTTAATAGTTAGCGGTTGACTAAACGCAAAGCCCTGCGGTGCCGCTGATCGCGTGATCGATCGACCGAATCGCCAAGAATCGGGGAATCCGCCTAGCCCTTTGGCTCCTGCTTCACGACTTGGTGATCCGGACATCCAAACCCCACCGTGTGAGACCCAAATTCCAGGGAACTTCCCGGAGCCTGTCGGAGATAGATTTGCGACAACCAAGAATCAACGACTTACAAAGAACGCGATGTCTGTAAGTGATTGATTGTTCGTCCGAAAAAGCTTCATTCCGACAGTCCCCACCTCTCCCAGATGACAACGCCGAGGTGTGAGAGTAGAAGACCGGTGGCCAAGAGCTGCAGGTTTCTAATCAAGCGAGCACTCCATCTCCAATGCGAGCTCCTCTTATCTTGAAACATTGATAACGCGCGAGACCCTCGCTCTAGCCACCTGAGCTACACCGCCAAAGGGAAAGCCGCGATAGGGCAGAGAAAAAGAATGCTGCGAGAAACACGCAATCGGCAGCAACTTGGTTCTAAGGCCGGAACAAAGAGCTCTCAAACCGTCTTTGCACGATGTGACATCCCCCGGGGATTGTTGACATTCTTATAAACACAGGCCTCCGCATCCGGTTGCGGACCCGACAAGGCCCTAAAATCAAGCCAAGGAGCACCAACATGATGAACTATCGTTTCGCCGCATGCGCAATGTTGGTTTTGTGTGTTTATCTCGTTCTCTCGATTCCGGTAATGACCCAGGCGCAGCCCTCGACGGAGCAGTCCCAGACTGCAACTGGTTCTCAGGCGCAGGCCGCAGACAAGGCGCAGAAAATCTCACAAGCGCTCAACCTCAGTCCGCAGCAGCAATCGCAACTGACGCCTATTCTGGAAAATGAGGAGCCCAAGGTGCAGGACATCAAGAACGACACGCACCTGAGCACTGACGAGAAACAGGCAAGGATCAAGAAGGTGTATGAGCAGACAGATAAGCTTGTGAAGCCGATCCTGTCTCCGGTTCAATTGAAGGAGTGGGAACAGTACCGCAAGAACGAGTTGTCGAACATTAAGTAAACAGCCATCTCCGAGAGCGCGAGGTTGTGGTCCGCAAAAACCTCGTCGGGTCAGCTTCACCCAAGACATCCCAGGGTTTGTTTCTGTGCATCCTTAGTCTGAAGCTTTCGGCTTCGGGGCCGGAGCCATGCTGAGGCCCGGGTCTCCTGTGAGCCCAGAGCACTAGAGCACTAGACCAAAAGAAGGGATGATCATGTCACACCATTTTTCCGGTCCCGACTTTGGGTTCCCCCATGGGGACGCGCGCCTCGACTTCACCGACCTGTATGCCTTCCCCAAGCCTGGAGGAGGCAGCGCCGGCAAGTCGATCCTGATCATGAACGTGCATCCCTCCTCCGGCGTGCAGCCCCAGGAACCCACCACCGCCGTGCCCTTCGCGACCGAAGCGCTGTACGAGCTTAAGATTGACACGGACGGCGATGCCCGGGCCGATATCGCGTACCGGGTGCGCTTTTCGCCGGCCAAAGACGGGGCGCAGACCGCGACGCTGCGCCGCATTGAGGGCGCTCGGGCCGCCGGTACGGACGACGACGGCCAGGCGATCGCCGAGGGGGCGCCGGTCTCGATGGGTCGCGAGGCGCGGATAACGCAGGCCGGCGACTACCGCTTCTTCGCCGGCTGGCGCAGCGATCCCTTTTTCTTCGATCCGCTGGGCGCCCTGAACAACCTGAAGTTCACCGGCGACGATTTCTTCGCCGACAAGGACGTGTGCAGTATCGTGCTGGAAGTACCCAACTATGACTTAGGGCCCAAAGGGGTTGGCCTCTGGGCCCGCACGCTGAATGGCGCCGGCGCCGGCGGGAAATGGGTTCAGGCGGACCGCGGCGCGCGGTCCTCGCAAGCTGTCTTCCTTCCCGGCGACCAGAGAAATGCCTACCTCGCCGCGGAGCCGGCGGACGATGCCCGCTTCATCGCCGTCTTCGCGCACTCGCTGGAGCATGCGGGTGGGTATACACCGGAGGCAGCCACGCGCGTGGCCAAGACGCTGCTGCCGGACATCCTTTCTTATGATCCGACGCACCCGGCGTCCTACCCCAACAATGGCCGCATACTCACCGACGACGTCAGCGATTACTTCCTGGGTGTCCTCACCAATGGCAAGGTGACGAGCGATGGGGTAGGACCGCACAAGGATCTGCTCGCCGACTTTCCCTACGTGGGGCCGCCGCACAAGGCCCGGTCTGCGGAACTGGCTGCCGCCTGAGCGTGGGAAAACTGATCAAGGCGATTTCCGGGGGAAACCGAAAAGCCTTACCGCAGATTTACGCGAATAATCGCGGATCAGGGCTTTGGCCAACCGTTGATCCGCGTTCACCAGCGACGATCCGCGGTAAGGGGTTGGGTTGGATGCAGTCTTCGGGCGCTCAGGACCAGGTGTATTTCCACTTCCCCCGGGCGGTCTTAATCACGCCGTCATCGGGGAACGGTTCACCGCGATTCCGCGCGACCTGTCCCGACTAGCCGTGGATGTCGGCGATTTGGGTTTTCCAACCTACTCCTCGTCCTCCGCCACCTCGCCGCGATCGGCCTTGGCCTGGGTGATGATCTTTTCCGCGTTCAAAGCCGGGACAAAATCGTAGTGCGAGGTCTCCATGTTGAAGCTGCCGCGGCCCTGGGTCATGGAAGTGAGATCGGCGCCGTAGGTTAGCATCTCCGCCATGGGAACTTCAGCCTTGACGATGGTTTTGCCGGCTTTGTTGTCCATGCCCTGGATGCGCCCGCGCCGCGAGTTGAGATCGCCCATGATGCTGCCGGCGAACTCGTCGGGGATAGTGATCTGTACCTTCATGATCGGCTCCAGCAACGACGGCTTGGACTGGTCCATGGCCTTGCGGAAGGCAATGCGGCCGGCCATCTTGAAGGAAAGTTCGTTCGAATCCACGTCGTGATAGCTGCCGTCGTAGAGGATCACGCGGAAGTCCACCACCGGATAGCCCGCCAGATGGCCGCGCGCCGCGGCCTCGACGATGCCCTTTTCCACCGCGGGAATGTAGTTCTTGGGAATGGCGCCGCCGAAAATGTCATTGACGAACTCAAAGCCTTTGCCGCGTTCCATGGGCTCCATCTTGATCTTGCAGTCGCCATATTGGCCGTGGCCGCCGGTCTGTTTCTTGTGGCGTCCCTGGACGTCGGCCTTGCCGCGAATGGTCTCGCGGTATGGGACCTTGGGCGCTTTCAGGATGACTTCCGTGTGATAGCGCCGCTTCAACTTGGACACCATGACTTCAATGTGCTGCTGGCCGGTGCCGGCGATGAGGAACTCCTTGGTCTGGGCGTCGCGGTAGAAGCGCACCATGGGATCTTCTTCCATGAGCTTGTGCAGGCCGTTGGAGAGTTTGTCTTCATCGTTGCGCGATTTGGGTTCGATGGCGAAGGTGATGGCCGGCTCGGGCAGCGTGATCGCCGGATACTGGATGGGCTTGGTCTTGTCGCCGAGCGTATCGCCGGTCAATGTGTCTTTGAGCTTGGCCACGGCGCCGATGTCGCCGGCGTGCAGTTCGGCTACAGGCAGCAGGTTCTTGCCCTGCGGCGCGGCAAGATGCGAGAGTTTCTCGGGTGTGCTGCGGTTGAAGTTCTGCAGCGTGGCGTCATTTTTCACCACGCCCGAGAAGACTTTGAAGTAGGTGATGCGTCCGGCGAAGGGATCATTGGCGGTGCGAAAGACGAAGACGGATGCGGGCTCGCTGTCGGCTACCTTGCGTTCAGCAGCAGCGCCGTTGCCGGAGGGGTCGGGCGCCGAGCGCACCGCCGAATGCTCAGCTGCGGTGGGACAATAGTCGACAATGAAGTCCAACAGGTGGTCGGCGCCGACGTTGCCCAGGCCGGAGGTAAACAGCACCGGGAAGATGCGGTCGTCGCGGATGGCCTCGTGCAACGCGGGAAGCAGGTGTTCTTCAGAGATGGTGCCCTTGTCGAAGAACTCTTCCATCAGCTCGTCTTTGCCTTCGGCCACAATCTCCACCAGGTTTTCGTGGGCTTCTTTGGCCGCGGCTTCCGCTTCGGCGGGAATTGGTCCTTCTTTCCCTTTGCCGTTGCCGCCCATTTCGTAGGTATAGGCCTTCATGGTGACCAGGTCCACCACGCCCTTGAGGTTCTTTTCGCTGCCGATGGGAATCTGCACCGGAACTACCTGGCGGCCGAATGCGGCGCGCAGGCTTTCCAGCGTGGTTTCGTAGTTGGCGCGATCACGGTCCATGCGGCTGACCACGATCACCCTGGGCAGGTTTATTTCTTCCGCGTACTGCCAGACTTTGTCGGTCACTACTTCCACGCCGGCGCCGCCATCCACCACCACCAGCGCGGCCTCGGCGGCGGCCATGGCTACCTTGGCTTCATGGGCAAACATGGGGAAACCGGGAGTGTCCACCAAGTTGATCTTGGTGTTGCGCCACTCCACCGGGGCTACAGCCGGCGAGACGGTCATCTGCCGGTCGATTTCTTCTTCGTCGTAATCCGTGACCGTGGAACCGTCGTCCACGCGGCCCAGCTTGGGGGTGGCGCCGCCGGTGTATAGCATGGCCGAAACCAGGGACGTCTTGCCGGCATGAGAGTGCCCAATCACCACAAGATTGCGGATGTCTTTGCCTTCGTAAACCTTCAAAGTGCCTCCTTGCAATCGCGAACCGGCCCCGGCCGCAGGGAAAAATAGTCCCGCAAAGTTCTACTTGGTTGCTAACTTCGGGTCAAGTGAGTTGCGGGCTCCAGTGAGGACGAGATAAGAACCATCGAACCAATCAGTTATTATCTCGCCCGGACAAGGGTTTTGGGAAGAGGAGCCTTTACCCTAGCAAGATGAGCCTGGATCGGGAAAAGACGTGACGTAACGCGAAAATCAGCCGCCTAAAACAGAGACTCTGCTTTGAAGGGGCACGACTTGAAGCCGCGCCCTTTCAAACCGCAGCATGGGGGTAAAGCCCCAGCTTGACGACATGTCTTCCCTCAAGGTTTGTCGTCGCGATGCACGGTGTCCGGCGAAAATGCGGGCAGGCAGATGGCAATGTACTCGGTAGCTTCATCCGGCGTGGAATATTGCACCCATTCGCCGGGATGGACGATAACAGCCTGGCCGGCGGCGACATCCAGCATTCCCTCAGCGTAGCGAACGCGCAGGCAGCCGCTCAGCACGATCGTGTACTCCTCAAACTCCGGCGTCTGTCCCGGCTCCTGCCATCCTGCCGGACTGTGCATGTGGGCGATGCTCAAGCGCGTCTCCCGGCTGTTGACCCGGCCAACGAACTCGTCGATCAGCTTGGGGAGGTTCCCTGCGGCCTGGATGCGGGTTGGAGTTTGAATGAAGGTCGGCAATAGCGCCAGCTCCATCTGTTAGTTGCCGCTCACCGGCTTGCAGCGCGGACGGCGGTGCCTTGAGCAAGGAAGGATTCTATGCTTTATACCATCAGAATTCGTGCTATCCGGCAAGATTTAGTTTGGTACCGCGCTTTTTCCGCGTGCCATCGCGGCCAATATTTCTTCTCTTCATCTGCGTTTGTCTGCGCAAATCTGCGGCTCACGTTTTTGCAGTTGGTGTTTGCCGAAATCAGCGAGTACCATTGCGGTTTCCCGAAAGGCACCGTCTTCCAACTGGAGAACTCATGAAGATCATCCGTTTGCTTGGCATCCTAATCGTCGTCACGTCTTTGGCCGCCGCGCAGAGCACGATCAGCGAGCGCCTGCGCGTGGACGCCACTGACGCGCCGCGCAACATCTTGCATTCCACGCTGACCATACCGGTCGTGCCCGGCCCCGTGACCCTGGTCTATCCCAAATGGATTCCCGGAAACCACCGGCCCACCGGCCCTATACAGAACCTGGCTGGCTTGCACATCAAAGCCAAGGGCCAGGAACTGGACTGGCAGCGCGACCTGGTGGACATGTGGGCCTTCCACATCCAGGCGCCGCAGGGCGCGAGCGAGCTTGAGGTTTCGTTTGACACGCTCACGTACTACGGCAAAAGCTCAGCCGCTTCCGGCAAAGTGCTCGATCTCAACTGGAACCAGGTTGTGCTTTATCCGCAAGGCTTGGCCACAGACGCGGTTCAGGTTGCGGCGTCATTCTGCGGTCCCGAAGGCTGGAAGTTTGGCACCGCGCTGACACTCTCGCGTGTCACCCGAAATCCTTCCGGTTGCGCGACCTTTGAGCCGGTTTCGCTCACCCGGCTGGTGGATTCGCCGCTGATTGGGGGCTTGTGGTATCGCCAGGTGCAGCTTTCCCCCGCCGGCGAACCTCCGGTCCATGTGATCGACATGGTCGGCGAGAGCGAAGAATCCCTGCAAATCACCGACAAAGACATTGCCAGCTACAAGCAACTGGTGGCCGAGACCGGCAAGCTCTTCGGCGCGCGTCATTATGAGAAGTACCACTTCCTGTGGACCCTGAGCGATCAGACGCAGCACCACGGCCTGGAGCACCACGAATCCAGCGACAACGGCACGGGGGAGGATGTATTCAGCGATCCCGGCGTGCACAATCTCGAAGCGGACCTGCTGCCGCATGAGTTCGTCCATTCATGGAACGGCAAGTACCGGCGGCCGGCTGGTCTGGCGACGCCCAACTACCAGGAGCCGATGAAAGGCGACTTGCTCTGGGTTTATGAAGGGCTTACCGACTACCTGGGCAACATCCTGGCGGCGCGCATCGGCCTGCGTTCACCCGATCAATTCCGCGAAAACCTGGTCTACACCGCGGCCATGCTCGACCATCGCGCCGGACGCACCTGGCGTCCGCTGCAGGATACCGCGACCTCGGTGCAGATCCTCTTTGCCGCGCCGCCGCAGTGGGCCAATTGGCGCCGCTCGGCCGACTACTATCCTGAAGGCTACCTGATCTGGCTGGAGGTGGACTCGCGCATCCGCCGCCAGACCAACGGACAAAAATCCCTCAACGATTTCTGCCGGCTTTTCTACGGCGGCGAGAGCGGACCGCCCAAGGTTGTGCCCTACACGTTTGAAGACCTGGTTTCCGCTCTGAATCAGGTCGCGCCCTACGATTGGGCGCGCCTGCTGCGTGAGCGCCTGGATTCCAAGTCGCCGCATGCGCCTGTCGGCGGCATTGAGAACGGGGGATGGAAATTGGTCTATAACGATCAAAAGAACTCCACCATGGAAGCCGCCGAGAAGGCCGGCGATGGCCTGGATCTGAGCTTCTCGCTGGGAATGATCATCACCAAAGAAGGCGACATTCGCGACGTCATCCCCGGCTCTCCGGCGTATGCCGCCGGGCTGGGTCCGGGCATGAAGCTGATCGGAGTGAACGGCCGCAAATGGTCCAAGGACGTAATGCGCTCGGCGTTGCGTGCCGGAATTCACAGCCAGCAACCCCTCGCCCTGCTGGCCGAAAACGGCGACTACTTGACCACCTACCAGGTGGACTACCACGGGGGCGAAAAGTATCCGCATCTCGTGCGCGTGGACGGTCAACCGGATGTGCTGGGCGATATCATCAAGCCGCTTGCGGCCCAGTGAGGGTCATTGTGGCTGGCCTTCAAAATTCTCTTGGACCTCGGGGCCTTCGGCAATTGCGAGTATCGCCCAGGGACAGGGGCGATTTGGCCGATTCCGAAATCTTGTTCTCTGAGGGATTACTGGTGAAATTGATTCCATAACAATGTCGGCTCCCCGCTCGCGTAGACTTTGGTGGCGCTAACCAACCAAGGCTCGGGAGAAAGGAGCCGAACAATGATCATTATAGGATGTGATTACCACCCGGGCTTTCAACAGATTGCGTTTGTGGATACCGACAC
>DATDGY010000087.1:0-104366 GCA_036521855.1 Candidatus Angelobacter sp. | reverse complement strand
ATTTATACGATTCCCGTCGATACGCCGGATGGCAAACCTGCCGTGCCCAGGCTGGTGAGCACGGGCAGGGGCCGCACCACGTGCAGCTACTTCTTCCCCGCCGGCGACCGCATACTGTTTTCGTCCACGCACGCCGCCGGCCCCGAGTGTCCGCCCAAACCCGACTACTCCAAGGGTTACGTGTGGCCGATCTACGATACCTATGACATCTACACCGCCCGGCCCGACGGCAGCGACCTGCGCCGGCTGACCAATTCGCCCGGCTACGACGCCGAAGCCACCATCACGCGCGACGGCAAGAAAATCGTCTTCACGTCCACGCGCAACGGCGACATCGACATCTACACCATGGACGCCGACGGCGGCAACGTGAAACAGCTCACGCATGAACTGGGCTATGACGGCGGGCCGTTCTGGTCCTATGACGGGAAGAAGATCGTCTATCGCGCCGAACATCCGCAGACGGCGCAGGAGATCGCCGACTACAAGGATTTGCTGTCGCGCGGGCTGATCCGTCCCGGCAATCTGGAGATCTGGGTCATGGATGCCGACGGCAGCAACAAGCGCCAGGTGACCCACAACGGCGCCGCCAACTTTGCTCCCTACTTCTTCCCCGACGGCAAGCGCATCATTTTCGCCTCCAACGTGGCCGACCCCAAGAATGGCCGCGACTTCGATCTCTACGTCATCAACATCGATGGCACCGGCCTGGAGCGAGTGACCTATGCCCCTGATTTCGATTCTTTTCCCATGTTCAGCTCCGACGGCAAGCGGCTGGTGTGGGCTTCGAATCGCAACGGGAAACAGCCGCATGAGACCAACATTTTCATTGCCGACTGGGTGGAGTAGCCGCCGTGAACATCGTGCTCAATCAATTCGAAGTCCGTGTCCTGGGCGCCCTGATCGAGAAGGACATCACCACACCCGACTACTACCCTTTGTCGCTCAACGCGCTGGTCAACGCGTGCAACCAGAAAAACAATCGCGATCCGGTGATGGGCCTGGACGAAAACTCCGTGCGTGAGGCCTTGCTCGGGCTGCAGGACAAACGGTTAGCTGGGCCCGCGGCCGGCGCGGACAGCCGCGTGACCAAATATGAGCACCGCGTCCAGGAGGTCTTCAATTTCACCCGCGCCGAAACGGCCATCATGTGCGTGCTGCTACTGCGCGGGCCGCAGACCCCGGGCGAGCTGCGCGGACGCACCGAGCGTATGTTTCGCTTTGAAGAGCTGTCCGACGTGCAATCCGCCTTGCAGCGCCTCATCGAGCGCGATCCGCCGCTGGTGAAGATGCTCCCCCGGCAGCCCGGGACGAAAGAGTCACGCTTCGCGCATTTGCTAGCCGGCGAGATGGAAGGATGGGAAGCGCCGGCCCCGGAAGCCGCAGCTTCGAGCGCGCGCGGATCGGGCGGTGATAACGAAAGGGTGGCCCAATTAGAGAACGACGTTGCGGAGTTGCGGCGCGAGATGGCAGAGCTGAAGCATCAGGTGGAGAGCTTTAGAAAACAGTTCGAATGATCTCTAGCCGCAGATTTACACAGATGAACACTGATCAATTGCTCAGTCCATGTTGTGCTCATTAGGACGTTAGTACTCCCGGGTGGAGCAGGCCTTCAGGCCTGCGCTAAGAGGATTTAGCAACGCCGGCTTGAGCCGCTGAGGGCAAGCCTGTTTCGGTCGGGAGGATTGCGTGGCTCGTCTGCACTTGGATTCGCGACCGCAGCGGCTGAAGCCGATCCGTTGAACTGCCTTATCGCAAGCCTAAAGGCTTGCTCCACCCGCTAAGTCCACAGGATTTGTCGAATCGGATGGATCCGGAAGGTGAGTCCGATCTGGCGTTCTTCTGCGCAAATCTGCGGCCAAAATGAAAAGGGCGGCGCTCTTTGCGCCGCCTTCCCAGAAGCTAGCAGATAGAGGGCTGATTACTCGGCCTTTGGGTTCTGCTGCGGCTTGCTGATAGCCACGGTCTCGCTGACATCGCCCACTTTGAAGCGCGCAAAGCGGCGCACGGAGATGTTCTCGCCCAGCTTGCCGATCTTGCTGGCGATCAACTGGTGCACGCTGATGCCCGGCTCCTTGACGAAGGGCTGGTCCAGCAGGCAAACCTCCTCGTAGAACTTGGCCATCTTGCCTTCCACGATCTTCTCCACCACGGGCGCCGGTTTGCCGGTTGCGGCAGCCTGGGCGCGATAGATTTCTTTTTCGCGCTCGTAAGCATCCCGCGTGACATCTTCCTTGCGCACGAACTTCGGGTCCGATGCGGCGATGTGCATGGCAATATCCTTGATCAAATCCTTGAAGTCATCGGTGCGCGCCACGAAATCGCTCTCGCAGTTGACTTCTACCAGCACGCCGATCTTGCCTCCGGCATGGATGTAACTGGCTACCGAGCCTTCACTGGTGACGCGCGCTGCCTTCTTCGCAGCCGTGGACATGCCCTTCTTGCGCAGCCACATTTCGGACTCATCTTCGTTGCCGTTGCAGGCCTCGAGCGCCTTCTTGCAATCCATCATGGGCGCTCCGGTGCGTTCACGAAGCTTGCGCACCTGATCGGCCGTGATATTGGGCTTCTTGCCGCCGCTCTCGCCAGGGGCTGCCGGAGTAGTCATGGATCCTTCCGTTTTCATACCTGTACACCTTTTAGATAAAGCCTTCCCCGCGAAAAAGATTTCTCCCGGGGAGATTTGAACTCCAGGAAATCCCGCGCGTTGCGGCCGGCTCATGCTCTCTCAAAAGCGGCGCACCTAATGCGCAGCTGCACCAAGGCCTAACGGCTCTTGGCAACGTCGGCTTCGGGGACCTCGGCCGGCGCCGGCGTTTCTGCGGTCACCGGGCCTTTGCGCACTTTCCCCCCCAAAACCTCTTCCATGTTCAGTTGCTCTTCCTCGGCGAGGTCAGCGGAGGTGGGAACATGGGTCGGGGTATCGGCCGCGGTGGGCGCCAACTCGGCCTCTGCGGTCGCGACCGCGCCGGCGATTTCAGCCGACTGCTTGTCGGTAGCGGCCTGCGAGCCTTCAGCGATGGAGTCCGCGACCTTGGAGGCAAACAGGCGAATGGCGCGCAAAGCGTCATCGTTGCCCGGAATCACCCAATCCACTTCACTGGGATCGCAATTGGTGTCCACCACGGCCACCACGGGAATGCCGAGCTTGCGGGCTTCCTTCACCGCAATGCCTTCCTTGTTGGAGTCGATCACGAAGACGATGTCGGGCAGCCGGTTCATACTCTTGATGCCCGCCAGGTTGGCTTGCAGGTGCTTGCGCTCGCGCTCCAGCTTGATTACTTCTTTTTTGGGCAGCAGCTCGTAACGGCCGTCGGTGGCCATTTCGTCGAGGTCTTTGAGCCGCTTCACCGATTTCTGCACCGTGACCCAGTTGGTGAGCAGCCCGCCGAGCCAGCGGTTGTTCACATAGAACATGCCGCAACGCTGCGCTTCTTCGGCGATGGCGTCTTGCGCCTGACGCTTGGTGCCGACAAAAAGGACGGTCTTGCCCTCCGCAGCCGAATCCTGCACGAACTTGCTCGCGTCCTTGAACATCTTGAGCGTCTTTTGCAGGTCGATGATGTAAATCCCGTTCCGCTCCCCGAAGATGTATTCCTTCATCTTGGGGTTCCAGCGCTTGGTCTGGTGCCCGAAGTGGACGCCCGCTTCGAGCAGCTCCTTCATGGTGATGTTAGCCAAAATACCTCCTCATTGGATTGCATCCTTCGCGGCAGTCCTGCCCGCTCGGGATTGATTCCCTTCTCCGCTCCCGGCTGGCGGGAGGGAAGATTTTGTGGTCCCGATAAACCCGGCTCGTCCGCCCGCGGGACCTCGGACGGAAGAACCAAAACTTTTGCGATCACATACGCTGGAGCACAGCCGCCCTCGGCTGTGCGCCGTATCCTTACCGCTTGCTGAACTGGAACCGCTTACGAGCGCCCTTCTGACCGTATTTCTTGCGCTCTTTGGAGCGGGCATCGCGCGAGAGGAAGCCTTCGACCTTTAGTTTTTTGCGCAGTTCCACGTTGAATTCCAGAAGAGCGCGGGCGATCCCCATCTTCAGGGCGCCGGCCTGGCCGTTGACGCCGCCGCCGGAGACGTTGGCCCGGATGTCAAACGTCCCCGCCGTCTCGCTGACGACCAGCGGCTGCTTGACTTCCACGCGCTGCGCTTCGGTCATGAAGTATTTGTCCAATTCGCGCCCGTTCACCTGAAACTTGCCGCTGCCAGGACGCAGGAAGACCCGGGCCACGCTCGACTTGCGGCGTCCCGTGCCGTAATACTGAACTTGATCAGCCATCGTTATTTCTCGACTCCAGTGTTCTTGCCTTCGCCTCAGGCCTGTTTGGCCGCGGCGAGCGGTTCAGGCTTCTGGGCCTGATGAAGATGTTTGTCGCCCTTATAAACTTTCAGCTTCTTGCCCATGGCCCGGCCCAGCTTGTTCTTGGGCAGCATGCCCAGGATGGCCTCTTGGACCACCAGTTCGGGCTTGCGGTCAAACCGCTTGCGAAAGTCTTCCTCGCGCAATCCGCCGGGATAGCCGGTGTAGTGGCGATAGACCTTCTGCTCGGACTTCATGCCCGTGACCCGGATCTTCTCGGCATTCACCACGATCACGTGATCGCCCACGTCCAGAAAGGGCGTGTACTGTGGGTTCTCTTTGCCGGCCAGAATGCTGGCTACACGCGAGGCCAACCGGCCCAGCGTTTGTCCTGAGGCATCCACCACAAACCACTTGCGCGTTATTTCCTGCCCGCTTGGAAAACGGGTTACCATATCCCAAACTCCTGAGAATAAAACCGCTTAGAAAGACCGCTCGATGACGCCGCTTACAAACTTCCGAATGGAAGACACAAGGCGGGCTAACTGCAGAGCAGTGAGGTTTTAGGATACTGAAAGGCGTGTCGGGATGTCAATGCAGAGAGGGGTGCCTGGGAGCCGCCGGGTCTTGTCCTCTAAGATTCCGTATCCAGGAGATCAGCTACAATTGCTTCCACCTCTATCCTAATCCTATGCTCAAGAACTCAGTTCTAATCTTCGTGATGCTTTCCGCTCTCTCCGGTGCTGCTGCCGCCGCGGACCAAGAGTTGGGAAATCTGCTGACCTCCCGCTACCGCGACCAGGTCCTCGCCCTTCGCCATTCCTTCAATGCGCGCTCGCAAGAGTACAACTCTGACGGCACACCGCTCACCAAGGGAAGCGAAGGCTCGTGGACTGTTTACGGGCGGATCGGCGTGAAGAAGGTGTCGGTTGGCGCGGACTTGTTGCAGATCGAAGGAGATCGCGTGGTGTTCGAGTCGGACGGGCCGGGCAAGCCTCTCCAGCCGGTTCGTGAGCGTGAGCGCATCAGGATCACCATCCGACTGAACCATGCTGTGGCTTCAGAAGATGAAGCGGTGGCGGTTCTCGGCCGCGTGTTTGCCTTGACGCCGCAAGATGTGGTGGACTCAGCGCCTCGATTATGGCGGGCTTATCTCGCCAAGCAGCTAGACGTTCCGTCCGGCCCAAAAAATGACGCGACTCGGGATGCCGCCGCCCGGGATAAGCCGGCGAGCGATGGGAAGACCGGCGTTGAGATCGTTCGAGATAACGCCGGACACGAAAAAGTCTTCAAGCTCGGGAAAGAGATCACTGCTCCCAAGCCGCAATTCACACCTGAGCCCGAGTACTCTGATGTTGCCCGAAAACTACGTTTCCAGGGCATGCTCGGTTTGAACTGTGTAATCGATAACACCGGGAGAGTAAGGGGCATCGCCATCGCCAAGCCCCTGGGCCTGGGGTTGGACGAGAAGGCCGCAGACGCCGTCGGCACTTGGAGGTTCGCTCCGGGGAAGCTCGACGGCCAGCCCGTTACAGTGGCTATGTACATCGAAGTCGACTTCCGTCTGTACGATCGCCGATAAATTGTAGGAGACTAGAAGGTGGATCAGGCCTTCAGGCCTGCGGCCAGCTGCTGCCAAATCCCGGCCTTAGCCGCCGAGGTAAATTGAGGGGCTGAAACCCAAGACATTTGCATCTTTCAACGCAGGGCTAAAGCCCTGCTCCACCCTCTTCTCGCGGGGTGCACGAGTTTGCGCCGGCATTGTACTTTGTGATACAAAGTACTACGCGCCTGGTTCTCCGCCGGAAAACGCTTCGGTCCCGCAGTCCTGTTCCAAGACCCGGACTGGCTGGTCACGCCGCAGGGACCGGGGCGGACCGGTGGGCGCCAACGGCAGCGGCAAAACCCAACACGTCTGCTCTCATTCTTCACCCATCCTGCGCAGCAGGACGCGCATTCCGAACAGATAGTTTACTTCCACCGCTTTGAGCAGGGCTTCGAGATCGCGCTTCCGAAGGGCACGAATAATGGTGCGGTGCTGGGTGACGGAGGTTGAAATCAGGCCCCGGTCCGCCAAATAGAGATGTTCATATCTGCGAATCGCCAATCGCAGCGTCCGCAACAAGGAAGCCAGCCGCGAGTTTTTCGACTGGCTCGCCAACAGATCATGCCACTTGCTATCGAGTTCCAGCGCCTTCTCCGAAGAGCGCGCTCGGGCAAATTCGGAGTTGATCCTCTGCAGTTCCGGGATGAGCAGCGGCAGCAGATCGAACGACGTGCGGATGGCCAGGCACTCCAGATGCGCCAACACAGGATATGTCTCGCGCACATCCCGCGCCGACAACGGCTCAACCGTGAATCCGCGGCGCATATCAGAGCGCACCAGGCCTTCGCGCTCCAGATAGAGCAATGCCTCCCGCAAAGGCGTGCGGCTGACCCCAAGCTCGCTGGAAAGCCGCGACTCGATGATCTTTTCTCCGGGCTTGAGCCGGCCTTCCACAATACGGCGAAGCAGGTCCGGCGCCACGTTTTGTCGCAGGCGCCTCGGGCGCGGCCTAGGCGCTGCGTTCATGAAGGTCCATCTTCGATTTTCATTTCCCTATTGTATACAACTATATAGATATTGTATACAATATTCTTTCATGGTAATAACTGACTCTCCATCTGGCCGCTGGTATCTAAGCTCCCGCTGGTTGAGCGCCGTGGAGTTCTCGATCGGCGCCGCCATCGTCATCGGGCACAATGTCTACCGCAAACTGCCCAATGAGGTCCCTATCCTCTTTGTGCTCGCACTGCTGTCGCTTACGATTCGTGACGGAAGGCTCGCTTCGGGGCTGAAGGCAGCAGATTCAAAACTGCGGGCCGGCCTGGCCGCCATGGTTCAAGGCATGCGCGCGATTGGCTTTCGGCGGCCGGCTTCCTGGCCGCGAATCGTTCTTATCGCCTTTGGGGCTGCAGCGTTGCGCATCCTGCTCGGCAATTTCGTCATCGAGCCCATTACCGGACGTTTCTGGCCTCCAGCCAAGGCGCCGGCTGGGGCCAGCGACATCCCTGGTCATCCGTGGATCGCGCTGGCAGCACTTGTCTTTGTCTGGTTGTTCGCCGCGTTCGGCGAGGAGATCGGCTACCGCGGCTATCTGCTGACACGTGCTGCAGACGTGGGCGGTCGCTCGATGGCCGGGTATTGGATTGGCATGATGCTCGTCTCGGTCCTCTTCGGCTACGGCCACTTCTACAAAGGCCCGGCGGGAATCGTGGATTCGGGCATAGCCGGGCTCATTCTCGGCGCTGCCTATTTGCTCACCGGCCGCAACCTTTGGGTGGCGGTCCTCGGCCACGGTTTCATTGACACCTCTGCCGTAGTCGCCGTGTACCTGGGATGGGCTTCGTAGTCTGTGGTTAAGATAGAAGGGTTATCCAGCTTTCCGCGCCGGGCAAACGCTTTGGCTGCTTTCGGTTTCTTCCAGGCTGCTGGTACACTGCTGCGAGCTTATGAAAAGAAGATTGATGGCATCCCTCGTCCTGGTCTGGAGCCTCTCCCCGGCCCTGGCCGACAATCAGGACCTTGAGAAAACGCTTGCAGACCAATACCAGGACAAGATCCTTGTGCTACGGCATAGCTTCACGTCCAGCTCTCAGGAATATGACTCTGAAGGGAAGCCCAAAGGCCACCTTGAGGAAGGTCCGTGGACCTTCTATGGCCGGCTCCTCATCAACAAGATCGTGGTGGAGGACGACAAGCTGCACCTGGAAGCGAATCGCGTTGCTTATAAATTTGACAAAGATGGGATGTACTTGATTTCGGTCCGAGAACGCGAAAGTGTTCAAGTCACCATCCGGTTGCGCAGCCAGCTGACTTCCATGGATCAGGCTATTTCCGTTCTCGGACGTGTCTTCGCCATGACCGAAGAGGATATCCAAAATGCCGTGCCATCCTATTGGCGAGCGTATCTAGGGAAACCACCAACTGCTTCTGAAGCCACAGGCGAGGCATCTCACAAGGCCGGGGATGCCGATGCCGGTGGCGCCGCCAACGGAGAACAGATTTCGCAAGATGGGGGAAAGCGGAGTCTCTGCGCCCAGGCCGCAGTTTATGCCAGCGCCTGGATTCCAGGCCAAACCCGGCTTCAGCGGCGTGGTCGGTTTGAACGTAGTCATCGACATTAACGGACGGATCAGCACGGTGAAGGTTGCCCGTTCTCTCGGCAAAGGCTTGGATGAGGAAGTGATACGCGCGGTCAAGACCTGGCGGTTTACTCCCGGAATGCGGGACGGCCACCCCGTCGCCGTGGCTATGTACATGGAAATCGATCTTCACTGATCGCCTAAGTGACTCCAACCAGGGCGATTTTCCGTTGAGAATGGCCGGCTGGGTGGTCTTTTCGCGTGCATCAGCGGTAAGTCTTTGTTGTTCCCGCCTCTGTGCTCCGCAGCCTGCCCTAAGCGACCCGGCAGGGGAGGCGAATGGGCGTTCTATGTGGTTAGATAGAAGAGATGATCCAACTGTCCGCCGCCGGAAAACGCTTTGGCCCGAAGACCCTCTTCCAAGACCTGGACTGGCTGGTCACGGCCCAGGACCGCGTCGGCCTGGTGGGCGCCAACGGCACCGGCAAGACTACGCTCTTGAAGATGCTGGCCGGCGAGGAGTCGTTGGATTACGGGACCGCCACCCGGCAGCGCGGCATGCGCTATGGCTACCTGCCCCAGGACGGCCTCTCGCTCTCCGGACGCACGGTCTTCGCAGAGTGCCTTTCCGTTTTCGAAGAAGTTCACCAGATGCAGCGCGAGATGGAAGAACTGGCGCATCGTATGTCCGAAGTAGACCACGCCGGCCTGGAGTATGCGCAGATTGCCGACCGCTTTCATCACGTGCAGGCCGAGATTCATGCCCGCGACGCTTACACCATCGAGGCTGAAGTGGGCGTGGTGCTCAATGGCCTCGGCTTCAAGAAAGAAGACTGGGAGCGGCGTACGGAAGAATTTTCCGGTGGATGGCAGATGCGCATCGCCCTGGCCAAGCTGCTGCTCGAAAAACCCAACCTGTTGCTGCTTGACGAGCCGACCAACCATCTTGATCTCGAGACGCGCAACTGGCTGGAGGACTACCTATCCCGCTATCCTCATGCCTACGTGCTCATCTCCCATGACCGTTACTTCCTCGACGTCACGGTGAAGAAGATCGCAGAGATCTGGAACAAGAAGGTCTGGTTTTACACCGGCAATTACGAAAAATTTCTGGCCCAGAAAACCCAGCGCAAGGAACAAATTGAGGCCGCGTACGAAAATCAGAAGGCGAAGATCGAACAACTGCAGGCGTTCATCAACCGCTTCCGCTACCAGGCTACCAAGGCCAAGCAAGTGCAGAGCCGCATCAAGGAACTGGAGCGGATGGAGAAGGTTGAGATTCCGCCCGACGAAAAGGCCATCCATTTTTCTTTTCCTCAGCCGCAGCCGAGCGGGCGCCTGGTGGCTGAAGCTAAAGACCTGGCCAAGAGTTACGGAGCGAAGCACGTTTTTTCGAACGTCGACTTCGTGATCGAGCGCGGCGACCGCATTGCCCTGGTGGGCGTGAACGGCGCCGGCAAGTCCACCTTGATCAAGCTGCTGGCCGGAATGGAACCGGCCAGCATGGGCACGGTCCGCCTGGGCCACAACGTTGAGGTGGATTACTTTGCCCAGGACCAGTACAAGGCGCTCGATCCCCACGCCCGCCTGCTCGACGATCTGTTTGCCGTGGCCCCGCGCTCCACCCAGACCGAGCTGCGCAGCCTGCTGGGTTGTTTTCTCTTCACCGAAGACGAGGTCTTCAAGACCGTGAGCGTGCTCTCTGGCGGTGAGCGCAACCGTTACGCCTTGGCGCGCATGTTGCTCCATCCCTCGAACTTCCTGCTGCTGGACGAACCCACCAACCATCTGGACCTTCGCGCCAAGGACGTGCTGCTTGAATCCCTTGAAAAGTTCACCGGCACCGTGGTCTTCGTCTCCCATGACCGGTATTTCATTGACAAGCTGGCGACGCGCGTCTTCGAGATCGGCGACGGCCGCGTGGAAGTCTTTCCCGGTAACTACGAAGACTATCTGTGGCGTAAACAGGGCAAGGCCGGCGGCGCGCCCGACCTGGGCTTCTTGGGCAATGGCCGGGGATCACCCGTCGACAGCGCGCCCCAGGCGACGGTCGGCGTGGCGACGACCGCAGCCCCGCCGGAACCAGCGCAGAAACGCGTCAATCCCCTCAAGCTGAAGCACATGAAAGAACGCGTGCAGGAACTGGAAGAGGAGATTTCGCGCCTGGAAGCGGCCGTGCTCCGGGCGCAGACCGCCTTGCAGAAGTTCGTGAGCGCGGGAGAAACCCAGCGCCAGACGGATTTGCTCAAGCGTTCCAAGACGGAACTGGAGCACAGCGTCGCCGAGTGGGAAGAGCTGGCCGCCAGCCTGGATAAACTGGATAAATTGGATAAATTAGAAGTTTGACTTTCTCCGCCAAAAACCCCACCGACACGGCCAAAAACTTCAAGGTTTGGCGCCAGGCGCCGCAATCGCGGACACCTCTTGGCCGCCGACAGTGACCCAGGCGGTAAGGGCGCCAATGTGCTTGGTCGCTTGATCGATCACGCCCAGCCGCAGCATATAGTTGCCCGGTGGAAGGTCCAGGGTTTGTTTGCAGGGCATGGCGGCTTGCATCAGCTTGCTGAACGTTGCCGCATCCAGCGCGGCTTTAACGGTTCCGCCGCCGGAGCCGATCGGTTTGCCTCTTACCGGGAACGCCCAGGCCACACAACTCACCTCGGCATGCTCCAAGCCGTCATCGGTTCTGGAGAAGGAAATCATGTGCGGATCGAGGGCAAAGTTGATCACCACTTTGTTGTCGGTCTTTTCGGAAGGAGCCACCACCTGCGCCTGGAAAATCAGCCCGGTGGAGACAGGAAGGTCGGGATCCAGGGCCTGCGCAAAGTCGATGGAGGTTTCCTTGATTTCCTTTTTTGTGGCTGGATGCGCCGATGGATCGACGGCGTAATAGCCCTGCCGGTAACGCAGTTTCACGCCGGGACGGGTTGTCTTAACCTCAATCTTGCGCATTTGGCCGTCCCAGGTCTTGTTGGCCGGATGGTAGGAGGTGGTGTAGTAGCTGGAACCGTCGTCGATGCTGGTGCGGATGCCCGTATCCAGATCGTTGCGGTTCATGAAGGCTTTCCCGCCGGTTCGCTCCGCCATTTCCTGGAGAGAACTCTGTGCACTGAAGCGGTTGAGCATGGGCCGGAACGCGTCGCCGGAAAGCGCGCCGGCGTCGATGGCGTAGATGGCAATCTGCGCTTCCATCATGGCGTCAGCGGTCTGTTCGATCTCGCGGGAATAATCGTCGAGGAACATGGGGCCGCGCGGAGCCCTGATATCCGGCATGGTATCGACCACGAACGATTCTGAGATCCAGATCAGGTTCTTGCGCCCCTTGTAAGCGGACATGATCCTCGACAGGGACCGGAACGCGTCCAGGGTCGTCCAGGCGCGATCCGCCCCCATGGTGGAAAACGTGGCCTTGCGCTTGTAGGCCTTCTCTTCGTCCGGAGAGCTCACCACTAACTGCGATCCCTGACCTTTGAATTTGCGGAGCACGTCCTTCAGCGCCTGATGATCGGTGGTGAAGTCGTGCAGCATCCAAAGCTTGTTGCCCAAAGCAAAGATAGCCGTGGGCTGGTTCGGAGGGGTCTGGTCCAGGTATTTGACCAGTTGCTCGTGAGCGTAGGCCAAGTTGGGAAAACTGGTGTTCAGAACGTCGAACAGTATGATGTTGTAGGAAGTATTGCCCTTGTATTGGGGCGCGTTGCTGAAAACATCGGGTGGGAGGGCGAAGTTCGTTCGCTGGGCAGGTTGCTCCGGGTTAGCCTGAAGAAAGCTGAAATCCCGCTTGGTTTGCTCTTTGCCGTTCTCGAAGATCTGGACCTCTTCCGCCTTAAGGTCAGGGACCGTGTGTCCGGCGGCATCGGTGGCAACGATGTCCAGGATTACCAGGCGCGTGGTTGTTCGAAACTCGTACGCCGGGGCCGGGACCGGCTGCGCTGGCTGTTGCTGCGGCTGAGGGGACGGCTTGGGTTCATCCGCCTGAGCATAGGAACCGGCCGGTAGTAAGAACGCGGAAACTACAATCAAACAACCGTTCAAGATAGTATTCATAGGTCCTAAACAGCCGGTTCATCATATCATCCCGACCATCCTCGATAGCTAAGAACTTGTAAATGGATGATCCAGGTGAAAGTAATCTACTAGCCGCGACAGCTAAGGCACAGTCACTTGCATGCTGGTGCTGCCTATGAGGTTGGTGGTTTGATCAAGAACGCCGAGCCGCAGTGTGTAGTGCCCGGGTTTGAGATCGATGGTGCGGTTGCAGGGGAAAGCGCTCTGCATGACCTGCTGGAAGACATCGGATTTCAACGCTGCGGTGGATTGCCCTTGCGACTGGATGGGATTGCCCTTCCCCAGATACGCCCAAACGACGCAGCTCACGCCTCCATGCTGCAAGTCGTCGGCCTGGCGTTCAAAGGCCATGGTGTGAGGGTCAATGGCGAACCGCACCAGGACTTTCTGGCCTTTCTCCGACGGCAATGTTACTTGGGCCTGAAACAGGACAGCGGTCGAAGCCGGCGCGTTCAAATCCAGAGCCCGGCTGAAATCCGCGGTGGGGTCCGCGGAGGGAGCATCCGGGCCCAGGGCGTAATAGCCTTCGCGGTAGCGCAGCTTGGCTCCCGGCCGGTCAACTTTGACTTCAATGTGGCGGAACTTGGTATCCCATTTCTTGCTCTCCGGATAATATTCTAAAGTGTAGTAGGTGGCACCGTCATCAATGCTGGCGCGAACGCCCACGTCAATGTCGTTGTGATTGTAGAAGGTCTTTCCGCCGGTGCGCTGGGCAACGCTCTCCATGGCCGTCCTGGCCGAGAAGCGGTCATTCTGAGTCACTCCCGCCGCGTCGATGGGGTAGACGGCCACCTGGGCATTCATCAACTCGTCGGCAATTTTCTCCACCAATCGAGAATAGTCCTCGATCAAGACCACACCGTCACCCATAAGGGCGTCAGGAAAAAGATTCATGGGAAAGCCTTCACCGAGCCAGATGAGATTCTTGCGTCCTGGATATCCGGCCAGCGCGTGGGCCAGGTACAGCATGGAGTTGAACGTCACTAACCGTGCGTTCGGGTTGGCTTTGGGAGATCCTCGGCGGCCAAAGGGCGAGGCCGAGGCGTAAACGTCATCGATATGCTCCGGCCCCTGGGGCTTGAAGTGGGCCAGCACCTCCTTGAGCGCCTGCGTATCCGTGGTGAAATCGTGCAGCAGCTCAAGCTTGCCCTCCAGCGCATAGACGGCGGTCGGCTGGATCGCAGGTCCGCTCTCCAGGTACTTGATCAGCATCTCCTGCGCGTAGGCATGGTTGGAGAAGTCGGTATTGATTGCATCCAGCAAAATGATGTTCAGGGCGCTGTTGGAGCTGTACAAGGGAGCGTTGGAAACCACGTTGGGAGGAAGCTGCCGCGCCACCAGCGCGCCTTCGGCGGGCCCATGGAAGCTGAAGCTGCTGATCTTCTGCGGCTTGCCATCCTCCAATGCAATAAAATCTTCCGCTTTGAGACCGGCCAGCGGCTGTCCCTTTTCGTCGGTGGCCACCACATCCAGAATCACCAGGCGCGTGGTGGCCCGGATGACCGTCTGCGACGGCGAGGCAGGCGCCGTTTGGCTCTGGGACGGCGATGACTGCGGTGCTGACGCAGCCTGGGCAGAACACTGTACAGGCGCCAGGGATACTACAATGACGGATACCAAAATTACGCTGAGGGCAGCGACCCATCGCGCTTGGGAAGACTGCATAGTCGCCTCCTGACCAGAGCTAAGAGCAATGAAAATATATCAGGTTTATGGCTGGTTTTCTCAGCGTCCACTGGCAGGCCCTGGCGAGACTTCTTTACCTTCGAGCGTTGCCGCGAACGACTGGATAGCTTTGGGATAGCTTGCCCCTGCCACCATGTCCAGGTCATTGTGGTCCGCGCCAGGCACGGCGACGAACTGTTTGGGCTGGTTGGCCAACTCGAAAAGTCTTTGCCCATGCCAAATGGGAATCACGCTGTCGCGCGTCCCGTGGATGATCAATACCGGACAGCGCACCCGGCCGATCTCCTTATAGTTGGGAAACTTGTCGAAGGGGATGAGGGGAATGCGGGTCAAGACGCGGAATGCCGAAACAAACGCGCTCTGCAGAATCAGGCCGGCCACCGGCCTTCGCGCCGCAAGGCGCACCGCCGGGCCGCTGCCCACCGAGCGTCCCAGGATCACGATGCCATCGGGCGGAGTCCGCAGGTTGACGGTCAGATAGTCGTACGCGGCGTTCTCGTCTTCGTACGCGCCCCGCTCGCTGGGTTTGCCCTGGCTGGTGCCGTAGCCCTGGTAGTCATAGGCGAAAACGTTGAAGCCGGCGCGGCGCAGTCCTTCCAGCCAGTCACGGTCATCGCCCAGGTCTTCGGCATTGCCGTGACTCACCAGCAGCGTGAATTTCGCCGCCGGGCTAGGCAGATACAGCGCGGAGATCATGCTGCCGTTGGCGCTTCGTAGCTTCAGGATCTCCGGGCTGTCTTTATAGGACGAAGGCTGGGGCAGGAAAATCTGCTGGTCGGAGAAAAACAGCGCATATACCGCCAGGCTCAGGTACAGCATGATAGGGAGGTACAGCATGCGTTTCAACACATCTTTCGCTTGTATGGGCATGTGCAGACGCCAGGTCCTATGGGCAGAATGCCTGGCGCCCCAGAACTTGCGCGAAAAAGCCGTCCCAAGGAAAGATTGCCCGAATAGTTGACCACTAACCCTAGAGTATCTATCTCTTCCCCGCCGGCATCTTCCCATGCGCGGCGGTGGCGGCCTGCTTCTGCTCCGGGGTAAGCGCTGGCGGCTCCGGGGCCAGGGACTTGAGCCCCAGCTCTTTGCGCAGCTCGGTCTCCAGCCGGGTGGCGATATCTTTGTTGTCTTTCAGGAACTGTTTGACGTTTTCGCGGCCCTGGCCGATGCGTTCGCCCTTATAGCTGAACCAGGCGCCGGATTTTTCCACCAGGTTCTTGGCTACGCCCAGGTCCACCAAGTCGCCTTCACGGGAGATGCCTTCACCGTACATGATGTCGAACTCGGCTTCGCGGAAGGGGGCCGCGGTCTTGTTCTTCACGACTTTGATCTTGGTGCGGTTGCCGACCACTGCGTCGCCATCTTTGATAG
Organism: Candidatus Angelobacter sp.; assembly: GCA_036521855.1. GTDB lineage: Bacteria > Acidobacteriota > Terriglobia > Terriglobales > Acidobacteriaceae > Angelobacter. The sequence continues at coordinate 88,816 of DATDGY010000087.1, read as the reverse complement.
CGGCGATGCGCCGGATGTCCACGCGGACCGACGAATAAAACTTGAGCGCGCGGCCGCCGGTCGTGGTCTCGGGGTTGCCGAACATCACGCCGATCTTTTCCCGGATCTGGTTGATGAAGACCAGGCAGGTGCGCGACTTGGATACGATGCCGGTCAGCTTGCGCAGCGCCTGCGACATCAATCGCGCCTGCAGCCCCATGTGGCTGTCACCCATTTCGCCTTCCAGTTCCGCTTTGGGGACCAGTGCGGCCACCGAATCCACTACCAGCACGTCGATGGCACTGGAACGCACCAGGGCTTCGGCGATCTCCAGCGCCTGTTCGCCGTAATCGGGCTGGGAGACCAGGAGGTTATCCACGTCCACGCCGAGTCTTTTGGCGTAGGCAGGATCGAGGGCGTGTTCGGCATCGACGAACGCGGCCATGCCGCCTTGCTTTTGCGCTTCCGCCACCACTTGCAGCGCGATGGTGGTCTTGCCGCTCGATTCCGGTCCGAAGATTTCGACCACGCGCCCGCGGGGAAAGCCGCCCACGCCGAGCGCCGCGTCAAAGGAGATGGAACCGGTGGAGATGATAGCGATGGGCACGATGGCTTCTTTGTTGCCCAGCCGCATGATGGAGCCCTTGCCGAATTGCTTTTCAATCTGCGCCAGCGCCAGATCAATTGCTTTGTTCTTTTCAGTTCTTTCGTCAGCCATTCAGTCTCTCCTGGCGACGCACAAGCACGTCGCGCAAAAATCGCCTTCTCCATTAAGTAGCACGTCTTCTCCCCATGCGGAATGCTTCGGCGGGCTGGATGAGGATCATTATGGGGGCGATTATAGGCGAAGAAAAAGGGAATGTAAACACCTGCACTCAAGAAAATGCTCCCGGAGGAGACTGTTCTCCGGGAGCAAGGAATCGTGCGGCGCAGCCGCCCTCGGCTGCGCTTTCGCAACACCGGCGGGGCGCCGATGCCACATGGCTTACCACGCAGTCAGGGTGATGTTGTCCAACCAGGCCGAGTAAGGGTGCATGGCATAATCACCGTCCATCTGGAAGGCAACGTTGAGTTCCGACGCGTTCACCGGCTTGGCCGCGTAGACGCGGTTCACGTAGTGGGTTGCGCCGTCTAGCGTGACCGAGACAAAGTACGCGTTGGCGTTGTCGCGATAGAACTGCCAGGTCAGGTGATGCCACTGGAAAGCTGCCGGCATTGTGCAGGAGATTCCCGTGGGCCGCCAAGCGTTGCCGGCCGTGTCCCACACGTCCCACTGCCCGTCGCCTTTGATGTTGCACTGGGTTCCGAAGATGAACTTCATGTTGCCTATGGACTGGTTGGTGTCAAACTCGAGCGCTTGCGCCAGTTGCGGCTGGGTCAGGTAAAAATCCAGGTCGTACTGGAAATGGGTCTTGCTGTTGTCGGCGCCCAACTGCTTCCACCAGATGGCGTCGGAGTAGGGAGTACTGCCGCTGATCTGGAACTGTGCCGACTGCCCGCTGAGCGAAGGCGTAGCTACGTGCTCGCCCATGGAGTACACGGCGGAAGGTCCTTGCGCGCCGATGCCGGCGCATACCGTGCAGCTTTCCCAGGCGGGCATGGTCTGGATGGCGGGGTGGACTGCCGCGTTGGCGGGCGTGGGTGGAGGCGGCGGAGCTTGCGCCAAGGCCGCGGCGGAAATTGCGACCATGGCTCCGATAAGAACTGCGCCGCGTTGGATTGCCGTCTTGAACATCTCTCGTAATACTCCAGAATTAGTTGGTTTGGGCCGCGCCGTTGCATGCGCGCGAGGTTGGAGACTAGCGGCATACCAGCTCTGGATCAATCGATTTCGACGTGCGCCGCGACAAACCCGAAATCGAGTAGTAGTAGCGAACTAGAGCGTCGCGTAATACCGGATGTGAATGCGGTTGGCGCGCCTGCGCGCAAGCCCTCGCGGCACGGGCCCCTGCGCGGCGAAGGAAAGAAAAATGGGCGCGACCCGGCTCAACGCCGCGGCCGCGCCCTAGTTCCTTTGAATACAAGGTCCGCCAGTACGAAAACGAGCCTACGGAACCATATCGCTCATGGGCGCAGCCGCACCGGCAGCGCCGATGTTCGGGTCGATTCCCAGATACAGCGCGATGGTCTTGAGCAAGTTCTCTTCCTGGTACAGGGTCGCGCTCTGACCCTTCTTCACCAGCGGCCCAATCGCCACCAGGGCCACGTGGCCGCCGCCGTGGGTCGAGTCCGTGGTCTCGGCTTCATCGAACGTAATCAAGAGCAACCCATTCTTCTGGAATTGGGGGCTGGCGAGCAGCGGCGCGATATTCGTCTGCAGCCACGCGTCGGCTTGAGCCAGGGTTCCGTCATGCGCGTCGTCCTGCAAGTTCGGAGTGACGAACGAGAAATCAGGAAGCTGGCCGGCGTTCATGTCGGTCGCGAACTGCGTGAACGGCACCAGGTTCAGGACCTGCACGTTGCTGTTGACCACATCGGAGAAGAAGCTCAGCGGGTCGTGCTTGCGGGCGTAAAGGGATGTGTCCCCGCCGGTGTATCCCACGGAAGGAATGCTCTCCTCGTACGCCTTCCATGTCTTTCCGGCTGCCAGCAGGTGGCGCACGATGTTGTCATTCGTGATCGTGCCGCTGAAGCTGTCGTTGTTGGTGATGATCGCGCCTGCGGTCATCATCAGGTAATTGCCGATCGAAGGATGCGTGTCGGCATAGTACTGCGTTGCCAGGCCGTTCTGGGCAGCCAGGCTGTTAAGGTACGGCATGGATGAACTGCCGATCACACTCGCGTAACCATGGTTCTCCTCCACCACCAATACCACAAACCCCTGCTGTGTTCCGGGCGCGGGCGATGGGCTGGGCGAAGGTGAGGGTGAGGGTGAGGGCGATGGAAACGGACTGGGTGTGGGCGATGGAGACGGACTGGGCGTGGGCGATGGAGAGGGATTCGGTGTTGGTGCTGGTGTTGGCGTTGGCGTCGGGCTGGGCACCGGCCCCGGAGTTGGACCAGGGGAGGGAGCAGGACTTGGACTCGGCTGGGGGGACGTTACGGAAGCAATAGGGCTCTTGCTTCCTCCACAGCCGGCAGCGAAGATTCCAGAAACAATCGCGCAAAAAACCAGAACCTGCACCCAGGTTCGCAAAGAAATACGCATATGACCTCCAAGAGATTTTTGGAGGTTATGGAGGCATCTACTCTGCTTGCATCGGGCTTACACCTATTTGCTCCTGAAAACACTCGTAACCCTACTGAGGCCGAGCTTAACCAAGCAGGACACTCGAGGCGCCTTACACACTCTCGGCCTTATCATGATGAATCGGGTAGTGGTCATCACTTGCAGGGCCGCGAGAGATCTATGGGTCTTAACATGCTAAGAGATGTGGTAGTATTGAATTCCTAAGCAGTTAAGAGTAGGTCGGGTTGGCCACGCCCAAGTCGGGCGTTGAAGCATCTCACTCAAGAGGTGTGGCAGCCCAAGACAATCCTGGCGCCGCCTGCTCGAGGGCCCTGGAATGAAGAACATCGAAATCCTGGCAGCATGGCGCACGATTCTCACCGGCCGCAAGCCTTCGCTCTCGATTGAAATCACCCGTGAATGCCCTTTGCGCTGTCCGGGATGCTACGCGTACGGAGATACGCACCTTGGTTCGGCGGGCGTGACTCTTCGCCAGTTGAGCGACTTCAAGGGCGATGATCTTGTCCGCGGCGTGCTGGATCTCGTCGACCAGCATCAGCCGCTTCATATTTCGATCGTCGGCGGCGATCCTCTGGTTCGCTACCGGGAACTGCAGGTGCTGCTGCCGCTCCTCGACCGCCGCGGGATTTATGTACAACTGGTCACCAGCGCTTTCCGCGAGATTCCGCTGGATTTGAAACTACTCTCCAGGCTTAACGTGGTGGTTTCGATAGACGGCCTCCAGCCGGAACATGATCTCAGGCGCAAACCCGCGACCTATGAGCGTATCTTGAAAACCATCGCGGGCCGGCGCGTGAGCGTTCATTGCACGATTACCGGACAAATGATGAAGCGGCCCGGGTATCTCCGCGACTTCCTTGTCTTCTGGACGCCGCGCGACGAAATCAAACGGGTGTGGTTCAGCATGTTCACGCCTCAGGTTGGCGACGCCGCCCCCGAGATTTTGACGCGTGAGGAGCGCCGGCTGGCCGTCGCCGAACTTCTCCGTTTGCGGCCGGAATTTCCCAAGCTTCACATGAGCGAAGCAATGATCCGCGAATTCCTGGCTCCGCCGGCCTCGCCTCGCGAATGTATCTTCGCCCAGACCACCACTCCTTTGTCCGCCGATCTCAAGACGGTCATCACACCCTGCCAGTTCGGCGGAAATCCCGACTGCTCGCAGTGCGGCTGCGCCGCTTCCCTGGGTCTGGCCGCGGTTGGGCACTCTAGAGTGCTGGGCATGATTCCGATCGGGGCCCTGTTCAACGCATCCGACAGGATCGGGCGCGCGGTCGCGAGTCTCAGAAATGCACCTCCAAGAAACCATGACGCGGACAAGGATAAAGAGGCTGGTGCGGCGGCGGTTTCTGGCGGCCATGACCATGACCCGCGTCCCCTCGCCGCGGATTTGCATCCGGATGCGGAACCTCAAGACGTAGCCGGCGCCCGCTAGAAAGGCTGACCCTGCCCGCGAGCCTCGCTCGCGTCATCAAATCCAGCACCGCCCGTTCCAAGAAACTGCTTGACTTTGGAACGTATTCCAGGGTTGATAATCCTCATGGTGCAGGGAAGGACCGGCAAAAATCTTCGTTCCGCGTCTCTCGCAAAAGCCACGGGAGTCAGTCCGGATACGATTCGCCATTATGAAAGGATCGGCGTCTTGCCAAAAGCTCCGCGAACCGAAGCCGGCTACAGAATGTATCCAGAGAGCGCCATAGAAAGGGTGCTGGTCATACAAAGGGCGCTTCGCATCGGTTTTACCCTGGCCGAACTGGCCCAAGTCTTGAAGACGCGCGATGCCGGCGGCGCTCCCTGCCGCCGGGTGTACGAGATTGCACGAGACAAGCTTGAAGGGATCCGAGCGGATATTGAGGCCCTGAGGCGCACGGAAAGCTATCTGAAGAAGGTGTTGGCCGATTGGGAAAATAGAATCCGACGGGCCGGTCCCGGACAGCGGTCGCACCTTCTTCACTCGCTCATGGGAGCCATCAAGAGCTCCCAGCGCTTGCCAAATAAGTTAAGGAGAAAGAGAAAGTCATGAAAACAGTGATCGCAATTCTTTTGTCGTACGGGCTGCAGTTGGGGGCGCAAGACATGACATCGTGTCCCGCGCACAAAGAACAAACGAACCAGCCTTCTCAGCATCAGGCAGAAGTTGTCAAACACGGCGACCAGGCGATGGGGTTTCCGCACGACAAGACGACGCACCATTTTCGTCTCTACGCCGACGGCGGCGCGATTGAAGTGACCGCCAACGACAGCAAGGATCTCGAGAATTCGCAGGCGATACGGGCTCATCTGACCAACATTGCCACAATGTTCTCTCATGGAGACTTTTCCACACCGATGTTCATCCATGATCAGGTGCCGCCTGGCGTTCGCGTGATGAAGGAAAAGCGCGCTGAGATTTCTTACAGCTTTCAGGAGCTGCCTGGAGGGGGCAGAGTTCAGATTAAGACCACAAATCCGGCTGCTCTAAAGGCCGTTCACGACTTCCTTCGTTTTCAGATTGAAGACCACCACACCGGAGACACAACCAGCGTCAGCCTGCCATGAGTGCGGCATCTTTGACGCCACTGAAGTCGCGGGAATCCGAGCACTACAGAGTCATGGAGTCATCTGCTGACTGTCTTTGGCTCTCCTAAGCCGTTTGATGACTGAAGTCATCAGCAGAAAACATCGCGACAGCTAGAGTCTTTCTCTGATGTTCCCGGCGGTCTCCGTACCTTATGAATGAAGATCACGGCCGAACCATGTTTACCTCGCTCCATCTCGATTATCTCTCCTGCCTGCTGACGATTACTTCCACGTACCTGGTGGGGCGCCGAATGTGGCAAGGCTGGGTGGTCGCGGGCGCTAACAGCGTGATTATCTGCATGATTGGGCTGCGCACCGGACAATGGGGTTTTGTTCCGGCCAACGTGTTCTGTCTGGCGATTTATGCCTACAACCTGAGAAGCTGGCGCGGGCCGGCCAGCGCCGCAGCAGCAGAGTCGCCAATGGCCAAGGATGTCTGCTAGGCTGGACGGGAGAACTGCGGCATTCCTTCGCGCGCGAAAGCATGGCGCGCGCCCCGGCGATGAGCGACTCACCAGCAATCGAATTCGTTCGCGTACAGTACCGGACCAGCGGAAACCGCGTACTGCTCTCTGATTTCAACCTGGCGGTCCGCCAGGGCGAAGTCCTGATGCTGCTCGGGCCCAGCGGCTCCGGCAAAACCACCTCGCTCAAGCTGATCAACCGTCTGCTGATTCCCAGTGATGGCCGCATCTCCGTCGATGGTCGCTCCCTCGAGGAATGGGACGTAATTCAACTACGGCGGCACATCGGCTACGCCATCCAGGAAGGCGGCTTGTTTCCCCATTACACGGTGCAGCAGAACGTGGCCCTGGTCCCCCAGTTGGAAAAATGGCCGGCCGAGAAAATCCGCGGGCGCGTGCGCGAGGTACTGACCATGGTGGGGCTGGCGCCGGAAGAATTCAGCGGCCGCTATCCCCATCAACTCTCCGGCGGACAGAGACAGCGCGTGGGACTGGCGCGCGCTCTGGCCGCCGATCCGCCCATCCTCCTGATGGATGAGCCCTTCGGCGCTCTGGACCCGATCACGCGCTCTGAACTTCAGAAAGAATTCCACGAGTTGCAGCAGCGCTTGAGCAAGACGGTGGTGTTTGTCACCCACGACGTGAGCGAGGCCCTGCTGCTGGGCACTCGCATTGCCTTGATGGACGCGGGTTCGCTTCGCGGGGTTTATGCACCGCGGGAATTTCTGGCGACGAACGATCCCGCGGCCAGGCCTTACGTGGATGCATTTCGGGCCATGCAGCAAGTCTTTCAATCCTGAAGATGGATGGCGGCGCTTATGCTCCGGTTGATTTTCGACTTTCGCAACGAATTCATCGTCAAGCACAAGAGTGAAGTGCTCACGCTGGTTGCGGAACATCTATGGCTCGTGGGCGTTTCCATGGCTCTGGCCATCGCTATCGGCGTGCCGCTGGGAATCTTTCTCACGCGACGGCCGGCGTGGAAGGGCCTGGTGCTGGGAACCAACAGCCTGGTCCAGACCATCCCCGCGCTGGCGTTGTTCGGCCTGCTGCTGCCGCTTCCCTGGCTGGGCGCGCGCGCCGACCGGCTGGCCATCTTCGCGCTGACGCTGTATGCCTTGCTGCCCATCATCCAGAACACTTATGTCGGCATCATCGAGGTCGATCCGCCGGTGCGTGAAGCAGCCACAGCCATGGGACTTACCCGCCGCCAGTTGCTTTGGAAGGTAGAACTGCCTTTGGCATCGAATGTGATACTGGCGGGGATTCGCGTGGCGACGGTGGCTACCGTCGGGTTAGCTACGATTGCCGCGGCTATCGGCGCCGGCGGCCTGGGCGAGTTCATCTTCCGCGGCCTGGCCATGGTGGATAACCACGTGATCCTGGCCGGCGCCATTCCTGCTGCCGTAATGGCGCTCTCCGCCTACGGGCTGCTCAGCTTGTTGCAGCGAGTGGTCTCGCCGGCGCGGCGCTGAGGGCTTGACCCACGAACATGCAAAGAAGAACCTTTCTCGCCGCGATGATCGGCTCAGCCGCGTTGCTCGCCGGATGCAAGCCGCGAGCCAGCGGCACCGTGATCGGCTCCAAGAACTTCACCGAGCAACTGATTCTGGGAGAGCTGCTGGCGCAGTATCTGGAACCGTTTGCTCCGCGCGGCATCGAGCGCCGGTTCTATCTGGCTGGGACTTACATCTGCCATCAGGCGCTGCTGGCCGGCCGCATCGACATGTACGTGGAGTACACCGGCACCGCGCTAACCGCGGTGTTGAGAGAGAAGCCGCTCTCCGATCACGCGCAGGTGTTTGACCTGGTCCAGCGAGAGTACGCCCGCAGGTTCAACCTGGTTGTTATGCCGCCGCTGGGATTTGACAACAGCTTTGCCATGGTCATGCGCGGGCCGGACGCGCGCCGCCTCGGCGTCTCGCGCCTTTCCCAGCTCGCGCCCTTCGCCCCGCGACTGCGCATGGGCGTGGGCTTCGAATTCCTCGAGCGTCCCGACGGCTACAAAGGGCTGGTGAGCAAGTACAACCTGAACTTCGCCGAAGCCCCACGCGTGATGGACCTGGGCCTGCTCTATCGCGCTTTGGAGAGCCGGCAAGTGGACCTGGTCGCCGCTTCCAACACCGATGGCTTGATCGCCGCGCTCGACCTGGTGGTGCTGGACGATGACGCCAATTACTTCCCGCCTTATGACGCGGTCCCCATCGTGCGCCGCGATACCTTGCAGAAGTCTCCGCCGATCGCGCGCGCTCTCGACCGGCTGGCAGGCCGCATCAGCGCCGCCGATATGCGGCGTATGAACTACTCCGTTGACGGCGAGAAGAAAGACGCGGCCCTGGTGGTCAAAGAGTTTCTGGAGCAAAGCCGCCTGGCTGCTGTACTGCGGTCCACTATCTGAACTGGCCCTTTCGTTCGTGGTGAGCTTCGCCGAGTCGGGTTATGATCGTTCTGAGTACGATCCATCCCATGATCTGCACGTTGTCTGCCAAGTCCTTCCGTGCTGCCGGCCTTGACGCTTGGGCCAAGTTCCTGGCCTCCACGCTGGCGCTGGCCCTTGCTGCCGCGGGTTGCAACGGCGCCGGGAATACCAACCCCGGTATCGTCCCTCCGCCCGGAACTCCGGGCACGCAGGCTAATGACGTTCTCACCTATCACAATGACAATGCCCGAACCGGCCTGATGCCGAACGAGAGCATCCTCACTCCCGCCAACGTCAACTCCACATCGTTTGGCCTGCTGTTTACTATTCCCGTGGATGGCAAAGTTGACGCCCAGCCGCTCTACGTCTCCAGTGTGGGCAGTCATAACCTGGTGATCGTGGCCACCGAACACGGAAGCCTGTACGCCTTTGATGCCGACGTCGGAACCAAAATATGGCACAATTCCGTCAGCCCGGGCGAGAGCCCTTCTGACGATCGTGGCTGCAGCCAGGTGACGCCCGAGATCGGGATCACTTCCACGCCGGTCATCGACCGGAATGCCGGGCCCCACGGAACCATCTACGTCGTTGCCATGAGTAAGGACGGCTCCGGCAGCTACTTCCAGCGATTCCATGCGCTCGATCTCACCACCGGCCTCGACCTGCCCGGCAGCCCAAAGATTGTGCAGGCCACGTTTGCCGGCACGGGCGACAACAGTACGGGAGGCATGGTGGTCTTCGATCCGGGACAATATAAGGAGCGCGCCAGTCTGTTGCTGCTGAACGGCGTGGTTTACACCGCGTGGTCCTCACACTGTGACATCCGGCCGTACACCGGCTGGATCATCGGCTACGATCAAAACACTCTGGCGCAAACCAGCGTGCTCAACGTGACGCCCAACGGAAACGAAGGTTCTTTTTGGGGCAGCGGCGCCGGTCCGGCAGCCGACTCCGCCGGCAACATCATTGCTTTACAGGCAAATGGGACATTCGATGCCAGCCTGAATGCGCAGGGATTTCCTGCGCAAGGCGATTTCGGCAACAGCTTTTTGAAGGTCAGCACCACCAACCGGCAGTTGGCTGTGGCCGATTACTTCGCGCCTGCGAATGTGCAGTCGGAGAATTCGGTCGATGAAGATCTGGGCTCGGGCGGCGCGCTGGTGCTGCCGGATATGACCGACAGCACTGGGCACACCCGGCATCTCGCTGTTGGCGCCGGTAAGGACGCGCACATCTACGTGGCCGACCGCGACAACATGGGCAAGTTCAACGCCGCCAACAACAGCCAGCTTTATCAGGACCTCACCGGAAGCCTGGGCGGTTCTGTGTTCGCCATGCCTGCCTACTTCAACGGGGCAATCTATTACGGCGCGGTGGGCGACACGCTTAAGTCTTTTCCTATCGCCAATGCGGTGGTGGCGGCTGCGCCCTCAAGCCACAGCGCCGGTTCATTCGCGTTCCCGGGAACCACGCCCAGCATCTCCGCGAACGGCACGGCCAACGGCATTGTCTGGGCGGCCGAAAACGCTAATCCCGCCGTGCTGCACGCCTACGATGCTTCCGACCTCTCCCGCGAACTCTACAACAGCAACCAGGCCGCCAACGGACGCGACCATTTCGGCGCCGGCAACAAGTTCATCACTCCCACCATCGCTCACGGCAAGGTCTATGTGGGAACTATCAATGGTGTAGGAGTCTTTGGGCTGTTGCATTAGACTCTTCGCCCCTCCACACGCGGCCCAGGGCACCAGACGGAGCGAGGAATCTCGATTCAATTCCCGCTGCGTCGCGTAGCCGACAACCGCATGAGCAGGTAAATCGAGGCCGCCAGCAAGAATGGCGACGAATAGAAACCGGGCATGGGCCGGGCAAAGTGGACGGAAGCCACGGTCTGGCCAAAAATGGTTCCAGTAATGTGGCCCATTGCGTTCAGGATATTGATAACGCCGAAGAAGTATCCAATGGGCCTCACCCAGCGAACGCCGCGGAAGAAGAATGGGGAAAGACCGAGCAGGATTACGACCAGACAAATAAGTCCGGTGAGCCACTCACCGAATGCAAACACCGGAGGAAACCACCAGCCCGCGGGGCGGATCGCCAGAACGGTGGGATTGTAAACGGTGAGAAATCCTGTGAGGGCTTCGTCGGTTACGTGCAGGGCCAACGCAAGGCAATGGGCGATCCAGGCTGCGCCCAGCCTGGAGGGCGAGACCGATTGCGCAGAAGCAAAACCGGCGTTCATGGTTTCCTGTGCGGATTCTACTTTGCTCGAGCGGGAGTTTCCTCCGGTATTACGTCGCAAAACCAAAAGCCATCGCGCTCCACACGTTCACCGGCGACTACTGGGATTTCTTGGTTGAACATAGGCCCGGCATAGACGAACGAATGAAACTCTCCATTCTCGCCGCAGGGATCGACTCCAGCAGGGAGGTCGGCCAGGAGATGCAGGTCAAAATCACGGCCGGCAAATTCCGGCGCCAGCTTTTTGGGATCCACGCACACCAGCTTGGCGCGCAGACCGGCGGCGATCATCTGGCGGGCAAGCTGGTCAGTAGGAAGCTGCCAAAGAGGAAAGAGCGGCTCCAGACCGCTGCCTTGTAACTGGCGTTCGCGGTAGGCACGGATGTCGGATAGAAACAGATCGCCGAAAGCGATGGCGGTCACGCCCTCGTCCACGGCGCGAACGCAAACGTCTTTCATGATCCGTTCGTACTCCTGGTTGGAGCACGGCCAGGGCAGCGGTACAGCCAGCCAAGGCAAGCCGGCGGCCGCAGCCTGCATCTCCACCAGCGCGCGGCGCGTGCTGTGCATGGCCACGCGGTCAAACGCCGAGTTGATGGTAGTCACCAGACCGGCAATCTCGTATTGCGGCTGCCGGCGGAGAAGGTGCAGCGCCCAGGCGCTGTCCTTGCCGCTGCTCCAGGACAGCAGAACCTTCGTCTTCGCGGTGGTGGACATGGACGGCAAGCGTGTTGAGACCGTTCATTTTACCAACTCAAACACTGATCACGGCTACGCACTCGTCTGCTAACCACCCGCCAATCGGTCCCCGGCTCTGCTAAACTTTCGATGATGTCCTTTCCCGTCACCCGCCTTCGCCGCATGCGCCAATCAGAACCGCTGCGTTCGCTGGTGCGGGAGACCCGTCTCGCCCCTACCAACTTCATTTATCCGCTGTTCGTATGCCCCGGCGAGGGTGTCCGCAAAGCCATCAGCTCCATGCCCGGTGTCTTCAATATTTCCGTTGATGAGGCGGTGAAAGAGGCGCGGGAAGCCAAGTCCCTGGGACTGGGCGGGATCATCCTGTTCGGCCTGCCGGAAAAGAAGGACGAAGTCGCCACCGGCGCCTGGGCCGACGATGGCATCGTGCAGCGGGCTACGCGGGCCATTAAGAAGGAAGTCCGCGACCTGATCGTGATCGGCGACGTTTGCCTCTGCGAATACATGTCGCACGGGCATTGCGGAATCGTGGAGAAGAAGAAAGTTCCGGGAGCTTCGGCATCAGCGGGAAGGGGCCCGGCGGCGGCAAAGTCTGCGCCGGAAGCGGAATACGAGATCCTGAACGACGCAACTCTCGAAATCCTGGCCAAGACCTCCGTCTCGCTCACGCAAGCCGGCATGGACATCATCGCCCCTTCCGACATGATGGACGGCCGCGTGGCCGCCATCCGCAAAGCTCTGGATCACGCCGGGTTTCATAACACGCCCATCCTTTCTTATGCGGCCAAATTTGCTTCGGGATTCTACGGACCCTTCCGCGAAGCCGCTGACTCCGCCCCGCAGTTTGGCGACCGGCGCTCTTATCAGATGGACGGCGCCAACCTGCGCGAAGCCATGCGCGAGATCGCACTCGACATCAAAGAAGGCGCGGACATGATCATGGTAAAGCCCGCCATGCCTTACCTGGACGTAATCGCCGAAGCCCGCCGCCGTTTCGATCTTCCGCTTGCCGCCTACCAAGTGTCAGGGGAATACGCGATGCTGCACGCCGCCATCGCCAACGGCTGGCTCGACCGGGACCGCGTCATTCTCGAGTCGCTGACTTCGATCCGCCGTGCCGGCGCGCAGACGATCCTGACCTATTTTGCGAAGGACGCCGCCAGGCTCCTGGGCTAGCTGCTGCCACTCTTCTGCAGACTGCTGACGTGCTTCAACGAGCCTGACGCCAGCGCAATGATGAAAATGGTCAAGAGCAAGGCTGCTGCGAAGCAAGCCAAAAGAAACCAGAACCTGGTCTGCCGCTCGGACTGCATCAGGCCTTGCAGGGATTGGCGATACGCGCTTTCGGCGCTGTTTTCAAAAGTGATGATCCCCAGGTCAGGACTGGCTGTGCGGTAATGGGAGAGAAAGTCCTCGCTGAGACCCTGGCCCGCGGGCAGGCTTTTTCGCAGGTCGAGCAGAGGCTGGGCGGTTTGCGAATACCACTGCTGTTCCCTGGCGACCATGTCCTGAAGAAGCTTGTCCGCCCGCGATTGGGCATCCTGCTGCGCCAGCTGGGCCAGGGCTTCTTTGTCCCGTTCTATCAGGTTCAGATTTACGGAGTTTCCGTCCAGCAGGTAGCGATGGAATGCGGTCTCTATGTCGCTCAGCCGCTGGATGGCCGTGCTTCGGGTCAGGTACAGTGAAGCCGCTCCAGCGTAGTCGTTCACCGCGGCACTGATGCGGTGGGCGCGATATCCGGCGTAAGCCAGGCCCACAGCCCCGAGAAAGCCCAGCAACAAGAGCCCCACGATAGACGCCCGGACTCTGCGAGCCAGGCTGGCGGCCGAGAGTCGAGGCATAGGCTGAGAAGACATGGCAGGAAAAGGCTACCATGAGCGCGAGGAAACACACATCACGCAGGGCGCTCCGCTACGCGTTTTTCTTCGCGGCAAAGACTGCCGGCTACGCGGCTCGGCGAATGTCGCCGCTTCCGCTCCCCCGTGATCCGCGCGTAATCAGACGATACAGCCAGGTAAGGAGCACGGCCCCGCCGGTCGCTACCAGGATGGTATAGATCATGCCGCCATGGCCGGTGCCGCCCAGCAGGCGCATGATCCAACCGCCTACCAGCGCGCCGGCGACGCCGAGCAAGATGTCTCCGAGCACGCCTTTGCCGCCGCCCATGATCTTGCCGGTTATCCAGCCCGCGATCAACCCGACGACAATCCACCACAGTATTGCCAACATAGATTTTCCTCCAGCAGGGAACAACAGAAGTGTTCGGCAGCTGTTCATCAAGTTAGACGAGGTGGGGATGACAGGGTTTGTCTTCCCGGCACCTGAATCGTCGCTCCGCGGAACTCAGCTCCTGCTTAGGTTTTCCAGCCATGACACAATCCGGGCCGCTGCCGCTTCGGGGGTCAAGAACGCTCTCAGGCTTTTTCTCGGGCCGGAGCACTTCTAATGCGACCTGAAGCGGTCGTTTACAATCAAATGTTTGCCTTCGCCGCGATCTTTTTTCAAGGGAGCATTGCCTTGCCAGAAACCGTGTATGACGTTGCCATTATCGGCTCGGGCCCCGGCGGCTACACAGCCGCCTTTCGCGCCGGCCAGTTGGGGCTGAAAACCTGCCTGATCGAAAAGGACTTGAAGCTCGGCGGAACGTGCCTTCAGGTTGGCTGCATCCCCACCAAGGCTTTGTTGTTTCATGCCGAGGTCTATGACCACCTCAAAGCCGCGCACGAATACGGCATCGAAGACGTGGGTAGGGGCAAGCTGAACTGGGCCGCCATTCAGGAGCGCAAAGACAAGATCGTGGCGAAGCATACCAAAGGCCTGGATTTTCTGGTGCGCAAGAATAAGGTGGACCGCGTCCAGGGATTTGGGCGTCTTACCGGACCGGCCAAGAACGGCGTGCATACGGTCCAGTTGACAAGTGGAGGCGGAGGAGCTGCCTCTGAGATCAAGGCCCGGAACATTATCCTGGCCACCGGCTCGTTTGCGCGCCTGCTGCCGGGATTGCAGGCGGACGATCGCATTCTCACCAACATCGAGGTGCTCAGCCTGTCGGCCCTTCCCAAGTCCATGATCATCATCGGCTGTGGCGCCGTGGGGGTAGAGTTTGCCTCGCTGTACCGCTCGTTCGGGGCCCAGGTCACGCTCATGGAAGTCCTGCCCCGCCTGGTGTCGGTGGAGGACGAAGAAGTATCCAAGGAACTCCTGCGCTCGTTTAAGAAGAAAGGTATTAACTGCCTTGTTAATACCAAGGTGGAGAAGGTGGAGAAGACCAAGAGCGGCGTGGCTGTGACCTTCACGGTTCAGGGCGAAGCGCAGCAGCGGCTGGAGGCTGAGAAGGTGCTGATCGCGGTGGGGCGCGGCCCCAACACCGAGAACATCGGCCTGGAGAAGACGCCCAACATCAAGACCGAGCGCGGGTTCGTCCTCGTAAACGAATGGATGGAGACGGGAGAGAAAGGCATCTATGCCATCGGCGACATCGTAGCCGGCTTCCCGCAACTGGCGCACTCCGGCGCGATGTGCGGCATTGTAGCCGTCACGCGCATCGCCGGCCAGCCGGCACAGCCAGTCAACAAGAACCGCATCCCCGGCTGTACCTACTGCGAACCGCAGATCGGCAGCGTGGGCCTGACCGAAGCCAAAGCCAAAGAGGCCGGTTACCAGGTCAAAATCGGCAAATTCCCGTTTACCGCCAACTCCAAGGCCAGCATCATCAACAACCACGAAGGCTTCATCAAGGTGGTGTCGGACGCCAAGTATGGCGAGATCCTGGGTGTGCATATCATCGGCCCGGTGGCCACCGAGCTCATCGCTGAAGCCGTCGCCGTGATGCAGTTGGAAGGCACCGTGGATGATCTGATGTTTACCGTCCACGCGCATCCGACGATCTCCGAAGGCATGCTGGACGCGGTCAGTGCAGTGCAGGGGAAAGCCATCAACTTCTGACGGCGGATCTGCAGCCTAATGCCTGGTCTCTTCGCGGTTCCGCTCGCCCAGATATGCGTCGGTCGCGCGCAACTGGGGGTCGAGTTCCACGTATCCGGTCAGCGGTGACGATGCACCACGCGCGGCAGAAGCGAAGCGCAAGTCCTGGAACTGCACCAGGTAACCCGCGCCGGCGGGCAGACGTTCGCTTTCGACCAGCGGGAAGCGCGCCCAGTCTAGATAGACCTGTCCCAGGCGCGATTTCTTTGCCGCCAAGGTGACCGGCGTCTCTTCCGGCTTGAAGCGGATTCTGGCTTGGTTCTGCGGGTCCACTTGACCGGAGAGGGAATCGACCGGCAGAATTTCGAAGAAGTCGCGAGTCTCTACCACCCCTCCCCAAACGAACGGATTGAGCGGAAAAGGATAGGCGCCGACACGCAATGGATCTTCATTGCGGTAGGTGATCGAGTTCAGAGCAGCGAGAGCGCGGCGATGCTCCACGTCGCGCACCAGGATCACGACCGCCAGGCAGATCAGAGCCAGGATGGCGCCGCCGCGTCCCCGGAATTGCGGCTTGCCGGCGCCCACTTCCTCTTTGATTAAGGCGAGAACTCCCGGTACCGCCAAGCCGAGAATCAGCGCTGCCAGCATGATGGGATCGAAAATGAACACAATGTCCCAGGAATACCAGCGGGGATTGAATGGAGCCAGGGGACGCACCCCGTAATGGTTGGAGAAGTCTTGGAAGATATGCACCAGTGCCCCCAGCAAGGCATAGGCATAGAGCAAGCTCCAGCGCGGCGCCAGCTTGGGTTTCCAGCCGCGGCGCGCCATGAGCCGGTAAAATCCGTAGACCACCGCCACCACGATGGCAGCAACGACCGGCGCCCCGAGAAAAGTGTGCGTAAAGCCGCGGTGGTGCTCGAATCCGGTCACCGATCCGCCGACGAAGTAATAAACAACGTCCAGATCCGGGGCTTCCGTGGCCAGAACCAGCGTCAACGTGGCCAAGCCGGTGGTGCGATTCAGCCCCGCCCGGCTAATGCACGCTCCGGTAAGAAGGTGGGTGATGGGTTCCAAGCGTGACATTCTATCAGTCCGCGGCGCCGTCAAAGATCGGGTGATCTGGCGATCGGGTGATCTGAACTCGGGTGAAACAGATCTCCCGATCTCCCGATGATCCGATCACCCGATTTTCAAATGTTTGATCGCTTCTGTCAGGCGTTATGGCATCAGGAGCTTGAATGTTCGCGGCTCGATACTGACTTCCACGGGCAGGGTCCCCAACAGTTCGCCGTCGGCCTCGCCGTGAATGGTGGCAGCGTGGGACGCAAGCGGCGTGCAGCGAAGCCACGTGGAATAGACGACTTCGACCTGAGGCGCCTTCCAGTTCCAGCCGCTGACCACGCTGGCAAAGAAATTCAGGAAGTGGCGGACTTTGTCGGTTTGGAAGAGCATGAGCCGGTAATCATTGCGCGCCAGGTCCCCGCCCAGGCGTACGCGCCACAGCACTCCGGGAAAGCGGTTGGCGCGAACGGCCATCACCAGCGACGCGTTTGCCGTGCGGCGCTCGCCGTCAGCCGCCTGCCACTCGACTTGAAACATGGCAAGGTGATGGCGGAAGATCATGCGCGCCATCTCCAGGAAGTAGGCGTACATACCAAAGCGTTCTTTGGCGCCTACGGCGGTGCGGTACATCAGTTCGGCGTCGGCGCCGACGCCGGCGGCCACGATGAACCAGCGCCGCTGCTGTCCGGTCTTCGCCTCGTACGAGATCACGCCGGGATGCAACTCCTTCGTCTTGCATGCGAGCAGGGCGCGAGCTGCGGCCTCAGGATTTCGTGACAGACGCAAGTCGGTGGCCAGCAGATTTCCGCTGCCCAGGGGAATCACCCCCAGAGCAACACCTTCGCCCGGTCCGATCAACATCAGGCCATTCAGGACTTCGTTGACCGTGCCGTCGCCGCCGCAGGCGATGATGGTGTCAAAGCCGGCAACTACGGCCTGCTGCGTCTGGCGGATGGCGCTGCCGGCGTCGGTGGTGGCGCAGGTTTCGGCCTCGACGCCGGCCGCGCGCAAAACTTCGGCGGCGCGAGCGACATGGTCGGTGCGGCGCGCCCGCTTCTGGCCCGAAGACGGGTTGTAGATAAGGATGGCTTTCTTCATCTCGTGCCAACGGAAGCTCCCAATATAATCGGTTGCATGGCAAAACGTCCTACCGGCGCGGAGCAGAGGATCAGGATCGAAGACCTGCGGGACACCATCCGGCATCATGAAAACCTGTATTACGTGCAAGACGCCCCCCAGATCAGCGACGCCGAATTCGACCGTCTGATGCAGACGCTGAAGCAGTTGGAAGCCGAGCATCCCGAGCTGCCGGTCCCGGCCGATTCGCCTACGCAACGCGTGGGCGGCAAGCCGCGTGAGGGTTTCGTGAAGGTCGCCCACTCGCGGCCCATGCTTTCGCTCGACAACGCTTTCAGCGAAGAAGAGCTGCGCAACTGGGACCGGCGGGTGCGCGAGCTGGCCGGCACCGGGAAGATCGAGTACGTATGCGAGTTGAAATTGGACGGCATGTCCCTGGCGCTGACCTACGCAGAAGGCAAGTTGCGGCAGGGCGTGACCCGCGGGGACGGTTCGGTGGGCGAAGACGTCACCTCGAACGTCCGCACCATGCGCTCGGTGCCGTTGTCGGTGACGGCGGCGGCGCTGAAGAAAGCCGGCGCTCCCGCTGATTTTGAGGTGCGCGGCGAGGTCATCATGCCGCTGGCGGCTTTCGAGCGCATGAACGAAGACCGCGAAGCCCAAGGCTTGGCCAAATTTGCCAATCCGCGCAACGCCGCCGCCGGGACCATCCGCGTGCTCGAGCCCAACATCGTGGCCGAGCGCCGTCTGGATTTCTTCGCCTATTTTCTGCTGGTGGATGGAAAGCCTTTCCCGGAACATCAAGCCGATTCGCTCCGCATCCTGCGCGACCTCGGTTTCAAGGTAAATTCGCACCATACTCTCGCCGCCAACATTGATGAGGTGCTGGCCTTCATCGCCCAGGGCGAGCAGATGCGGGAGAAACTGCCCTATGAGATTGACGGCGCCGTGGTCAAGGTGAATTCCACGCGCATGCAAGACCGGCTGGGTTTCACCGGAAAAGCTCCGCGCTGGGCCATCGCTTACAAGTATGCGGCGCGCAGCGGCGTGACCCAGGTGGAAAACATCCACGTCCAGGTGGGACGCACCGGCAAGCTCACACCGGTGGCCGAACTCAAGCCGGTTCTGATCGGCGGCACCACGGTAAGCCGGGCCACTTTGCACAACCAGGACGAGATCGAGCGCCTGGGTGTGAAGATCGGCGACTGGGTGATGGTGGAGCGCGGCGGCGACGTGATCCCCAAGGTCGTGAAGGTGCTCGAGGATAAGGACCATCCGCGCGGGCACAGGAAGTTCCACATGCCGGAGCGCTGCCCGGAGTGTGGCGGCCACGTGGTGCGGGTGGAGGGCGAGGCCGACCATCGCTGCGTGAACGCCAACTGTCCCGCCAAGCTTCGCGAAAGCATCCTGCATTTCTCCGCGCGCTCGATCATGAACATCGACGGCATGGGCGAGGTGATGGTCAACCAACTTGCCGACAAGGGGCTGGTCAAGGACGTGGCTGACATCTACGAGCTGACCAAGGAAAAGCTTCTGACCTTGGAGCGAGTGGGCGACAAGTCCGCGGAAAACCTGCTCCAGGAAATCGAGCGATCGCGCAAGCTGCCGCTGGAACGCGTGATCTACGGACTGGGTATCCGCTTTGTCGGCGAACGCACCGCGGAATTTCTGGCCGAACACTTTGGTTCCATGGACGCGCTCATGAAGGCGTCGAAGGAACAACTGCAGGAAGTCAACGAAGTCGGCCCGCGCATTGCCCAGAGCATCCATGAATTCTTTGCTGAGCCGCGCAACCGCAAGCTGGTGGAGCGTCTCGGCAAGTACCTGACTTTTACCGGCAAGAAACGCGAACGCGGCACCGCGCTGGCCGGTAAGACCTTTGTGGTCACCGGCACTCTCGCGAACTATTCCCGCGACGCCGCCAAAAAGCTGATTGAAGACGCGGGCGGCAAAGTCTCCGGGTCGGTCAGCAAGAAAACCGACTATGTGGTAGCGGGCGATGAGCCCGGCTCCAAGCTGGACAAGGCGCGGGAGCTGGGCGTGAAGGTCATCGAGGAGAAGGAGATGGAGGCTTTGGTAAGCCGGACCAAGTGAAGCCGCACTCATTGCAGTGCCACTTTACCCGTCGGCGCGCATCCTAATTTGACTTGAGCTGCGGTTGCGCATCGTCTTGCTGCTCCGACGCGGCCTTGCCGTCTAACATTGCTCGCACCTGTCTTGCGAGGTTGGCCATGCTGAAGGGCTTTTGCAGGAACGATTGGCCGGGTTTGAGGGCGCCCCGCGGCAAGGCACGGCCGCTATAGGCGGAAACATAAAGAACGCGCAAGTTCGGGTTCAATGCCACTGCATTCTTAGCCAGTTCGGCTCCACCCATCCGCGGCATGATCACGTCCGTAACCAACAATCGTATGGAGCGGTCAGTGGTCCGGCAGATGTGGAGAGCGTCGAGGCCATTTGCAGCTGCCAGGACGTCGTATCCCTTAGAGCGCAGAAAATCAGCGCCTACCTTGCGCAAAGCCTCTTCATCTTCCACAAAAAGGATGGTTTCCGTCCCGCCGGGAGCCGGCACTACCTGATCTGCCTGCTCAATTTGCTCAGGCTCGGTCGCCTCGGGCAGGTAGATGTTGAAGCTGGTTCCCGCGCCGGCCGCGCTGACCACGGAGATGTGGCCGCCGCTCTGCTGGACAATCCCATAAACCATGGCCAGGCCTAACCCGGTGCCCTTGCCACGTTCCTTGGTAGTAAAGAATGGCTCGAAGATATGCGCTTGGGTTTCCTTGTCCATTCCGACACCGGTGTCAGTGACGGAGAGCAAGACGTAACGGCCGCGTTTCATGAGCGGATGACTGTCGGAGCGGTGGCCGTCGATTTCAACATTGCTGGTTTCAACCACCAGGCGGCCGCCCGTGGGCATGGCATCGCGCGCGTTGATGGCCAGGTTCACCACTACCTGTTCGAACTGCCCGCGGTCCACTTTCACGAGGCCAAGATTGGGCGCGGCGACGATCCTGGTCTCAACCTGTTTTCCGATCAGATGCGGCAGCATGTTGCCCAGCTCCGCCAACAGATTGTTAAGATTGAGCACGCTCGGCTCCAGGACCTGATCACGGCTGAAAGCCAGCATCTGCCGCGTCAACTCAGCGGCGCGCCGCGTGGCGCGGACAATCTCCTCCGCCTCCTCGACTACGTTTTCGGGCTGGGAAGCATCTGCGATCACCAGTGCCGCGCGGCTGCGTATGATCATCAGAAGGTTGTTGAAGTCATGGGCCACGCCGCCGGCGAGCTGGGCAATGGCTTCCATCTTCTGCCTCGTCTGCAACTGCTTTTCCAGCGCCCGCTGCTCGGTCACGTTTTCCACGAAGACTTCCGTCTGGAGCACCCGGCTTCGACTGTCGTAGATGAGCCGCGCAGCCAGACGGACGGAGATTATACTTCCGTCCCTCCGCTTCCACGTGGTTTCGATTGGCGACGCCGGGCCGGCCTCCACCTTCTGCAGAAGGCGCGCCCGTTCCGAACGGTCTTCGTAAACATCGGTCTCGAGATTCAGCCTTAACACTTCTTCCGGAGTGTCGTACCCGAGCATCTTCACCAGCGCGGAATTTACCATCAGGATGCGGCCGTCGCGAGTGGCGCGGTAGATCCCATAGGGCGCAAGTTCGACCAGGGAGCGGTACTGCTCCTCGGAACGGCGAAGTTTCTCGGCGGCACGCTTGCGCCCGGTAATATCCTGGCTCGTGGTCAGCACGCACTGGACGCCGCCGATCTCGACCACTACCGCAGACAGGCTGACAATCAAAACCGCGCCCGTCTTCCCGCGGAAGGAGGTCTCCATTGCCTCCACGTATCCCTGTTCAGAAAGGCAGCGCAGCATCCGGGTTCGGTCCTCTTTCTCAACCCAGGAAGTCTCCAATGAGACACGGCCAATCAGGTCTTCGCGGGTATAGCCGCTGGTCCGCAAGAAAACATCATTGACATCCAGAAATCTCCCTTCTGCCAGCGTAGTGATGCTCATCGCGTTAGGATTGGACCGAAAGGCCCGTTTGAACTTATCTTCGGACTCGCGCAGGGCGGTTTCCGCGCGCACGCTCTCCGTGATTTCACGATAGTTGTTAACGATGCCGCGCACATGAGGATCGTCGAGGAAATTGGTAAGCACGCCTTCCATGGTTGGCCAGGAACCGTTCTTGTGGCGTATACGGGCCACCGCTCGAATCGGCTTGCCGGGTTGCGCCAGACACTCCTCGAACCTGGTCCTGAGTTGCGCGACGTCATCCGGATGTACCAGATCGAAACTTGGTATCCTGACGATCTCCCCCGGCGTGTATCCCAGGATTCGTTCCGTGGCTGGACTGGCATAGGAAATGTTCAAAGCAGGATCGAACAGTACGATGGCATCGTTACTGTTTTCAATCAGGGCACGGAACGTTGCGTCACTGAGGCGCTGGGCGGGCGTGGACACTCCCCCACTACTGACTTTCGGAACAACTCTGGAGCGATCGGGACACATGATGCCAAATACCCGACGGGAAAAATCGTTAACGTCACTTTAGCATAGCTACCGCACAGAATTCCGGGTGAGAAGGGCAGTCACTTGGAACGGCACGGCCGTCCGTGGCAGGCTTCACTGCGTTTTCGGCGGCCATCAGCATAGTCCGTTTGGATCAGGGGAGTCGCCGTTGATCGCGTGCCCATTTGATGAAGACGGTTTTGGGGGAATAAAGTGGCCCGGCGCGCATCCGGCCTGTGGCTCCCCGGCCAGAAGGAGCCAGTCTTCCTGCCTGGGGGAACAGCAGGCCGGTGTGCGCGCGGGTGTTCTATGCGACGTTTTCATAGACACTGTGCTGCCCAAATAAGTTCCTTCGTGATCCTTCCGGTTGCGGGAAATCGGCTTCCCGCTTAAGCTACCTGCATTCCCTGCTTACGGAGTTACCTTGAGCCTTCCCAACATACTGAGCCGGCGGCTGGCGCTGCCTGTGATCGGCGCACCCATGTTCATTGTTTCCGTGCCCGAGCTTGTCATTGCCCAATGCCAAGCCGGAGTGGTGGGAAGTTTCCCATCGCTCAATGCTCGCCCGGCCGACGAACTGGAGAACTGGCTGAACCGGATCCGCGCCGAGCTGGCCGCGCATGTCGGCCCTTCCCAGCCGGCGAGCGACGGCATCGCGAAGCCCGGCGCCGGCGGGCCGGCGCCGTTTGCCGTGAACCTGATCGTGCACAAATCCAACGACCGGCTGGCCCACGACCTGGAGCTTTGCGTCCGGCACAAAGTCCCCATCGTTATCACCTCGCTGGGCGCGCGCGAGGACGTGAACCAGGCCGTGCATTCCTACGGCGGAATCGTGCTCCACGACGTGATCAACAACGTGTTCGCTCACAAAGCCGTCGACAAAGGCGCGGACGGGTTGATCGCCGTGGCCGCCGGCGCCGGAGGCCATGCCGGCACGACCTCGCCCTTCGCCCTGGTACAGGAGATCCGCGAATGGTTCAGCGGGCCGCTGATACTCTCCGGGGCCATCGCCAACGGCCGGGCCGTGCTCGCCGCCCAGGCCATGGGCGCCGACCTGGCCTATGTCGGCTCGGCGTTCATCGCCACCCGCGAAGCCAACGCACCCGAGGGCTACAAGCAGATGATCGTCGATTCCGCCGCCGCCGACATCGTTTATACCAACTACTTCTCCGGTGTTCACGGCAACTACCTCAAGCCTTCCGTCACCCGCGCCGGCTTTGACGCCGACAACCTGCCCCAAGCCGATCCCTCGAAGATGAACTTCGCCAACACCGACGGCAAAGTCAAAGCCTGGCGCGACATCTGGAGCGCCGGCCAGGGAGTGGGCGCGGTCAAGGAAGTAGTGAGCGTGGGCGATCTGGTTTCCCGTCTTACCCGCGAATACCACACGGCGCTCGAGCAACTCGCGCCGAGCCCGGCAGAGATGGCAGCCCGCGCGCCTGCCTAACCGGGCAGAAGCCCTGCCGGCGACGGAAAAACCTTGCCACTGATGACAGTGATCGTTACTTGATTGAGCCCTGGCTCGATTCCGGTCAGGCGTTTATCAGTCTGATCAGTGCCATCAGTGGTGAGGTGTTGGTGTTGGTTCTCCGATTACGGCGATCACGTGCGATGACGGCGATCCTGTCCCGGCTGGCCGCGGATCCCGGCGATCTCTCTTCTGCGTCCATTTGACCCGCTACCGGACGGCTGGATTCGTCGGGCTGAACACGCCCAACGGGCTGTCTTTCCAAATCCAGGCGTGGACCATCCACTCGGTTTCCGCGGTAAAGCGGCCGCCCTTCTGCTGGCACTGCTCTTCGGTCAGGCCGGCTGGCGTGCTACGGTCGGGCAATACGCAGATATTTTCATGGCGATGCCACATTGCCAGTGACTTGGGAAAGGGAGAGTTCAACGGCTGGCCATCGGGCCCTTCGGGGGCGCGAAGAAGGTAGCTGACCCCCACCAGCGAATAGCCGCCCGCCACGGAAGGATCATTCTCGTAGAGCAGAATCTGCGGTCGTTCCACATCGAATCCTGCGTCCTTCTTTGCGCCCTCGGCGGCCGGATCCTTTTTCGTGCGGACGAAGTGTATGCCCATGCCGGGCACGTCGGGACCGATGGCTTGGTATCCGTCCGCCTGCGCCACGCGAGCGTCCTGATACTTCGCTGTCGCCTGGCGGGCGCGTTCCAGGCTCGCTACCGTGTCCTTCAGTTCGGCGTAAGAAATGGGAGCACCGGACGAATGCTCGTGATGCATGCCCGCCATGTTCGACGACGGTTGCGGCGCGCCAGCCGATGCTTGCTGGGCATTCGCCGATAAGGTGGAGACTGCGAAGAGAACAACCGGAATCATTGCCTTCATTTTGCTTTTCCTTTCTGCTTTTTTTGAAGTTGCCGTAAATGGCGGATCCAACTCACGTCGGCCTGGATGGCCCGCCGCAGGTGGGCGACGATATCGCCTCCGTAAATCCCCAAATCCATGCGTTGCTGCAGGGTGGCAAGGTGCTCGTCCCGCGCCCGCAACGCCTTTTCTCTGGCCACGAGGATGCGTTCCCTGACTTCTGCTGAAAGCACTCCGAACAACCCGACGCGCCAGAGAAAGCCGTCCGGAGACTGCGCGTCGTGTTCGCTGTACTCGCTCAGTCTCTCGATCAAGGTGCGGCGGCCCAGCGTGGTCAGGGCGTATAGCTTGCGCGTCTGCCCGCGCTCGCCCGGCGCGTCCTTCTGGGTAACCAGGCCTTCCGATACAAACCGGCGCAACAGCGGGTACACCAGGTTGTTGTGCAGGTTCCCCGGTCCCAGAATCAGTCCGGCTTCGCGCTTCAGGCGGTAGCCGTGCTTGGGGCATTCCAGGAGGGTCGCCAAAATTATTAGGTCATTCATGACACAGTCATATTTGGCCTAATGGCTGGTTTTGTCAAGAGAAAAATGAACGGTCCATCGGGCGGGTGGGCCGTCGCTCGTTCGGCGGGCGGCAATAAGGGCAACCTTGCTGGCTGGGAGGGCAACGTTCCTATTGACATTCTATAGGAACTGCGTATCCTGATATAGAGATTCTATAGGAGAGAGCGACTTGCCTTCGAAACAAGTGGAATTGCTGCAAGGGACCCTGGACATGCTGATCCTGAAAACGTTGCGACTGGGGCCGCTGCATGGGTTGGGCATTGCCGAGCGCATCGAACAGGTGACACAGGGAACGTTTCAGGTTAAGCCGGGTTCGCTCTTTCCTGCCCTGCATCGCATGGAAGAGAAAGGCTGGCTGGGCGCTTCCTGGGGCGAATCGGAGAACAAGCGGCGGGCCAAGTATTACGCGCTGACCAAAGCCGGCCGCCGCCAGTTGGAGACCGAAACCGAACGCTGGAAACAGATCTCGCTCGCCGTGGCGCGCGCGCTCGAAGCGAATTGAGGAGTGTTGCCATGGAATGGCTGGCTCGCACCGGCAGTTTCGCTCGCAATCTTTTTCACCGTCCGCAAATCGATCAGGAACTGGACCGCGAGGTTTCCTCTTACGTGGAGTTGTTGGCGGAACAGAAAGTCAAAAAAGGGTTGGGCCGCGACGAAGCGTTACGGCAGGCGCGCATCGAGTTGGGCGGAGCCGCGCAAGTGCAGGAAGAAGTGCGTCGCGTCCGCGCCGGAGCCTGGCTGGGAACTTTCTGGCAAGACCTGAAATACGGCGCGCGGATCCTGCGCAACAATCCCGGATTCACCGTGGTGGCGGCGCTTACGTTTGCCATTGGCATTGGGGCCAACGCCACGATTTTCAGCATGGTGAACGAATTGCTGCTACGCCCTTTGCCGGTTGAGAAACCGGAGCAACTAACCTACCTGCTTGGTCGAAGCACTGAACACTGGGGGAACACATTCTCTTACCCGGATTTTGAAGACATCCGCAATCAAACCGAGGGCGTGTTTTCCGACGTCGCGGTAGAAGAGCTGTTCCACATGGACGGGCTTAGCTACGCCGGCAAGACGCAGACCATGTGGTCCAACTACGTGAGTACAAATTTCTTCACCATGCTGGGAATCCGGCCCGCGTTGGGCAGTTTCATCCCTCCCGACTCCAGCCTTGCCGGCAACGAACCGGTGCTGGTGGTGGGTTATTCGTTCTGGAAGAGCCATCTGGGCGGCGATCCCAACATCGTTGGCCAGCACGCCTCCGTCAATGGCCGGGCGGTGACCATCGTCGGCGTGGCCCCGGAAGGTTTCGGCGGCACGTTCAATTTAGTTGATGTCCAGGGCTACCTTCCCGTGAGTTTTGCCGATAGTGAGCCCGCCGACAAACTCAATCGGCAAGATCGTGAGCGAGGCGCAGGGCTGCTGGTGGCGCGGTTGAAGCCCGGCGTCACCCTTGCCAAAGCCCAGGCAGTTCTGGAGGTCGTTGCGAACCGCTTGGCTGACCAATATCCGAAGATTCACAAAGGGCTGATGCTTCGTCCGGTGCAGCTGGGAAATGGACTCACCAACTCGACCGGCGAGAACCCATTGCCGATCATGTCGGCACTCTTCTTGACCTTGGCCGGGCTGGTCCTTGTTTTGGCTGCGGCGAACCTTGCCAATCTGCTTCTGGTGCGTGCCCTGGCAAGAAACCGCGAGATGGCGGTGCGCTCGGCCTTGGGTGCGGCGCGGGCACGGCTCATACGTCAAGTCCTTACCGAAACCGCTCTACTCGTACTGCTGGGTTTCGCCGGCGGCATGATATTCGGAGTGGGCGGCAGCCGCACCGTCAGCTCTCTTCCGCTGCAAACTGATTTTCCATTTGTGCTCGCATTCCCTTTTGACTGGCGGGTCTTTTGTTATGCGCTGGCGGGGGCGCTGGTCGTGGCCCTGATCTGCGGCCTGGTTCCCGCATGGAGGGCTTCCTCGGCGGACCTGAATGAAGTAATGCGGGAAAGCGCGCGCAATCTCAGCCCGCGCCGGCAGCGTTTTCGGAGCGTTCTGGTTGTCGCCCAGGTAGGCGGTTCGCTCATGCTGCTGATTGTCGCCGGGCTTTTCGTGCGCAGCCTGCGGAACGTGCAGCATACCGATTTGGGCTTCGATCCCGACCAAGTTATGAATTTCACCATGGACGTGCATCACGCCGGCCTCGAAGAGGTCCATGGACGCGAATTCTATGACCAGTTGCTGGTCCGTGCGCACTCCTTGCCTGGAGTGGAATCCGCCAGCCTGGCTCAAGAGGTTGCCTTGGGACTCGAAGTCATGGGCGGGGAGATCAAGATCCCAGGTCGCCAGGAGGTTCCGGGACAGCCCAAAGCTTCCGCGAACTGCAACTCTGTCTCGCCGGATTACTTCAAAGTGCTGCGTATTCCAATTCTAAGAGGCCGGGGAATCCTGGAATCTGACAGCGCAAGCGCCATGCATGTGGCCGTGATCAGCCAGGCCATGGCCGAGCGATACTGGCCTGGCCGGGATCCCCTTGGCCAGCAGTTCACACAGCTGCAGCATCCAGACCGGCCGTTCCAAGTAGTCGGCGTGTTCAAGGATGCACGCATGACGGAGCTCACCGGGCCGATCGAGCCATTCTTCTTTATGCCCATTGCACAGAACTACATCGCGCGGGAGACTCTTCAGGTTCGCACGTCGGGCAAACCCTCCGCCGCAGCCAAACCAGTGCTGGAAATGATCCACTCGATCCAGCCGGCCCTGCCGGTTGGCGACGTGCAGAGCATGAACCAAGTCATGGATGGTCTGGGCGGATTTTTTATTTACCGTCTGGGCGCCGCCATGGCAGGAGCTTTGGGTCTTCTGGGGCTGGCATTGGCGATCGTGGGCGTGTATGGCGTGATTTCTTACTCCGCTGCCCAACGCACCCACGAGATCGGCATCCGCATGGCCCTGGGTGCGTTACCGGGCCAGGCAGTGAAGGCCATTTTTCGACAAGGTCTGATCATTGTGGGATGTGGCATCGTCCTCGGAGTGCTGGCCGCGGCGGCGATCGCGAAGCTGGTGGGCTCGTTCCTGGTCGGGGTGTCAGCCATCGATCCCGTTACTTACCTAGGAGTTTCTCTGTTGCTGGCTGCGATTGCCCTGCTGGCTTCGTTCATTCCGGCGCGGCGCGCCTCGCGGGTGGACCCCGTGATTGCGCTTCGCCACGAATGACTCGCTCACTCATGGCGCCGAGGCAAGCGCTCCGGGCTAAAGCCGTGATCTTAAGGGAGAGAGCCTTTCGCGCCCCTGAAGGGACGCTCTTCCACCGACCGTGCTGGTCTCCTGCGGTCCTTACTTCTGTCCGGAAGCGCTTTGCGCCGGGGGCGTCATCTTGAGCTGCCACATCAGGAAGTTCAGCTCGTCCGTGGTGTTATCAATCTGCTTGCCCACGGGCGTTCCACCGGAGTGGCCGGATTTGGTTTCATAGTGCAGCATGATCGGTTTGTCGGAGGCATTCGCGGCCTGCATCAACGCCGTCATCTTGCGGGCATGCAACGGCGCCACGCGCGTGTCGGAATCGCCGCTGATGAACAAAACGGCCGGATACTTCGTGCCCTGTTTTACATGCTGGTATGGCGAGTAAGCGTAGATGAACTTGAACTGGTCAGGATTGTCGGCGGAGCCATACTCCGGCACCCAGTATTTGGCCACCAGGAACTTGTCATAGCGGAGCATGTCCAGCAGGGGATAACCGCAGATCACAGCGCCGAACAGGTCCGGCCGCTGGGTGAGCATGGCGCCCATCAGCAAGCCGCCGTTGCTGCCGCCGCGGATGGCCAGACGCTGCGGCGAGGTGTACTTGTTCTTCACCAGCCACTCGCCGGCAGCGATGAAGTCGTCAAACACGTTCTGCTTCTTTTCGAGCATACCGGCGTGGTGCCAGGTCTCGCCGAACTCACCGCCGCCGCGCATGTTGGCCAGGGCATACACGCCGCCGCTGGAGATCCAGGTTGCGGCAAAGGCGTTGAATCCGGGCGTGGAGTTGATGTTGAATCCGCCGTATCCCGTTAGCAGCGTGGGATGAGAACCATCCAGCTTCAGGCCTTTCGCGTGGGCCAGGAACATGGGAACCCGGGTACCGTCTTTTGATGTGTACCAGACTTGTTTGACTTCGTAGCGATCAGTGGCGAAGGGCACTTTGGACTGGAACCAGACAGTCTGGTTGCCGGTAGCCATGTCATAGCGATAGATGGTGGCGGGGATGTGGAAGGAATTGAAGCCGTAGAAGGCTTCATTGCTGTCCCAGATCCCTGCCAGTCCAGACAACGACCCGAGCGTCGGCGGCTTAATCTCGCGCAGCAGCTTGCCGTTGGTATCGTAGAGCTTGACGTGGTTGATCACGTTTTCGGTGATAGTTACGGCCAACTTGCCGCCGACCAGGGACATGCCGTCCAGCGCGTTCTCGCCCTGGGGTATGATTTCACGCCAATGATCGCGGCCCGGATTTTTCAGATCCACCTCCAACACGCGCCACTTGGGTGCATTCCAGTTGGTGCGAAGGTACAACTTATCTCCGCCGATCTCGGCCTCGAACGCCGCCTCGACATCATTGACGACGGTGACCAGGGGGCCTTTGTTTTTCAAGTCCTGAACGTAGACTTCCGTCTGGGTCGCGGCTGAACCGTGGCTCACTTCGATCAAAAGGTAACGGCCATCGTTGGATAGGCCGCTGCCGATGATCTTTTCCCCGCCGTAGCCTTTGCCGAAGATTTCGAGGTCAGCGCTGGCGTCGGTGCCGACCTTGTGGAAGTAGACGCGCGGGCCTTCCGGAGTACGCCGCGTCAGGTACAGGCCGGTCTTGTCGGGGAGGATGGCAATACCGAAATAATCTGCGTGCAAGAATTGATCGGGCAGGTCCTTGTGCGCGTCCACGTCAAAGAGATGTGGTGTGATTTCATCTTCGCCGCCCTGGCGCAGGGAATAGACGATGAGCGAGCCGTCTTGGGACACGGCGTTCAACCCGACAGTAATCGTGTGCTCCGGGCTCAGCGCCAGTGGATCGACGAGCAGTTCGTCCTTTCCCGCGAGGCCCTTGCGCATGAAGAGCGAAGCCTGGTCCTGGTCTGCCTGGCGCCGGCTAAAGAAATAACGCCCGTTGCGGACGCGCGGCGCGCTCATGGTTTCAATCTTCAGCAAAGCCGCGACCTTTTGCTTGAGCCCCTCGCGCCCCGGAATCTGGCTGAGCAACGAATCCGTGTAGGCATTCTCGGCGTCGATCCAGGCCCGGGTCTGGGTGCTGTTCTGGTCCTCGAGCCAGCGGTACGAGTCCACGATCTCCACTCCATGAATGGTTTCTTTCACTTCGTTGACTTCGGTTTTGGGCGGGGGGGCTGTGACCGGGCCGGCAAGGGCGCCGTTCGCATCTCGGACGGGTTGGGGACCCTGCGCGGCGGCAGCCGCACCGAAGAGAGAAAGAGCAAGAATCGTGATAGACAGCACAACCAAGATTCGGCGCATGATGGCCTCCTGAAGAACGAGTGAAAACTGGGCGCTTTAGAGATTCCGCGGGCAGGAACGCACGTTTCCCATAGGATTCTAGTTTCAGGAGCACTGGGTGGTCAAGGAAACCACGCCCCTGGGTAATGGGCTACTTTGCCTGTCAGTCAGTTCCGGGGATCTAAGAAACCCCATAGATGGTCATGACCACTTGGAGATCACCACGCCGCCAGCGCCTGTCATCTCGACCAAGCCCGAGGAAGTCCGCGCAGCGAACGACTCAGGGCGCGTGCCGGGGCCCCCAACACGCGCGCTTTTCGCGTGGTGGGGTGGGGTCGAGAGATCCCGACGATGCGTCCTCTGCCATGCCGTTACGAGGCGTTCTTCCCATGCTCTGTGGGCTCCGCTCCCGTGTCGGCACCACCGACTTCTTATGCGGTTCCAGGGACAGTTCCTGGGTAGAACTCCATGAATCAGCATGGGAAAAAACAAACATTCTCGGGATCTCTCCACTTGCCCTCAGTTCGCTACGCTCCTTCGGGCTCGGTCGAGATGACAAAGGTGACAGTTTGCATCGATTTCAAAGTAGCCCACCACGCTCCTGCGTCCTTTTCTAAGGCCTGCTAATACTGGACAGCAATGGCCTTTTGCGCTCACAATCTTCAAGGAACTATCTTGGATCACGTCCGTATTGTCTCCAGGTAGAAAGGAATTCTTCGTTATGAAAAACCTGTACAAGGGTCTTTTGTGCCTGGCGCTGGCCGTCACATCAGTGGGAGCGCAAACGAAGGACAAGAAGCCTGCCGCGGGCGGCCTTCCGCCGCTGATTGATCGCGAGCTGCTCTTCGGAAATCCCGAAATCTCGGGTGCGCAGCTCTCCCCCAATGGAAAATACCTCGCCTTTCAGAGGCCGTGGAAAGACACGCGCAACATTTACGTGAAGGGCGTAGACGAGCCGTTCAGCGCGGCGCGGCTGCTGACCGCGGAAACCAAGCGTCCAATTCCCGGTTATTTCTGGACGCGCGACAGCAAATACATCCTTTACGTCAAAGACAACGACGGTGACGAAAACTTCAACATGTACGCCGTGGACCCTGCGGCCAAGCCTGCGGCGGGCGCGGACGCCCCGGCAGCGCGCGACATGACCGGCTTGAAGGGTGTACGCGTGGAAATCTTTGAAGTGCCCAAGAGCGATCCCGACACGGTTTACATCGGAATCAACGACCGCGACAAGGCGTGGCACGATCTCTACAAGCTCAAGATCTCCACCGGCGAGAAAACGCTGCTGCGCAAGAACACCGAGCGCATCGCTAGCTGGAATTTTGACTTGCAGGGCAACCTGCGCCTGGCCAGCCGCGCGGCCGAGAACGGCGACACGGAAATCCTCCGCGTGGACGCCGATAAATTCACCAAGATTTATTCCTGCAACGTGTTTGAAGAGTGCGGCGCCGACCGTTTCCAGAAGGACGGCAAGCTCGCTTACCTGGTGACGAACAAAGGCCCCGACCAGAACTTGGCCGCGCTGGAGCTGCTGGACCCGCAAACCGGAAAGACCGAGATGGTAGAGTCGGACCCGCTGAAGAGGGTCGACCTCGGCGCACCAATCTTCTCCGAAGCCACCGACGAGCTGGCGCTCACCTTGTATGAGGACGACAAACCTCGCCGCTATTTCAAGGACAAAGGCTTTGAAGCCGATTTCAAATGGCTCCGGGAAAAATTACCCGGCAAAGAAGTGGGCCGGATCGCGGTCACGAAAGACGAACAGCTCTGGCTGGTGAATGCCAGCAGCGACACTGAGCCGGGCGGAGTTTACTTGCTTGACCGCAAAACTCACAAGCTCACCTTCCAGTACAAGGTGCGCGAAAAGCTGCCCCGTGAATCCCTGGCGGAGATGAAGACGGTTACCTACAAGTCTTCGGACGGGCTGGAGATTCCGGCTTACCTCACGCTGCCCAAGGGCGTCCCGGCCAAAAACCTGCCTGCGATCATTTTTCCTCACGGCGGACCGTGGGGTCGCGACACATGGGGTTACAACGGATACGCACAGTTCTTCGCCAACCGCGGCTACGCCGTCTTGAGCATGAACTTCCGCGGCTCCGCGGGCTACGGCAAGAAATTCATCGACGCCGGAAACCTGGAGTGGGGACGCAAGATGCAGGATGACGTGACCTGGGGCGCGAAGTACCTTGTGTCCGAAGGCATTGCCGATCCCAAGCGCATCGGCATTTTCGGCGGCTCCTATGGCGGGTACGCTACGCTGGCCGGCGTGGCTTTCACACCGGACGTTTACGCAGCAGCCGTGGACCTGTTTGGTCCCGCTAACCTCATCACTCTCATGGAGTCGATCCCACCTTATTGGGAAGCTGGGCGACAGATGTTCTACCAGCGTATGGGTAATCCCACCACGCCGGCAGGCAAAGCGCTGCTGGTGGAACGCTCGCCGCTGACGTCGGCAAACAAGATCAAAACACCCCTGCTGATCGCGCAGGGCGCTAACGATCCGCGCGTCAACCACGCCGAGTCGGAGCAGATTGTGGTCGCTCTGCGTGACCGCGGCTTCCCCGTGGAATACCTCCTGATTCCCGATGAAGGCCACGGCTTCGCCCGTCCCGTGAACAACATGGCTTCACTGATGGCCACAGAGCGCTTCTTCGCCAAGTACCTGGGCGGACGTTACCAGGACGGCGGCACGCCTGAAGTTGTGGCCCGGCTGAAAGAAGTCACGGTCGATCCCAAAACCGTGGTTCTGGCCAAGAAGGTGGACTCGAAAAGCGTGGGAGCACCCAAGCCGGCCACAGACCTGCAGGAAGGAACCTATAAGTACAAGGCGACGGTGGCTATGGGTGGACAAACGATCCCGCTCAGTGTTTCGACTGTCATCACGGAGGAGGGCGGCGCTTGGACCGCCACCGACGTGATTGACACGCCCAACGGGTCGGTAACACAGGTGTCGATCCTGGAAAAAGGAACTTTGATCGAGCGCAAGGTCAGCTTGAAACAGGGGCCGGTAGCGATCGACCTCAGCTTTGCCGGCGACAAGGCCTCCGGCAACATGAACATGAATGGACAAAACCAGGTGATTTCCGTCGATCTGGGCGGACCGTTGTTCGCAGATTCTGCGGGCGCCAAACAGGCCATCTCGTGCCTGCCCCTGGCCGAGGGCTACAGTGCTACGTACCGGAACTTTGATGTCCTAAAGCAAAAGGTGAAGCTGATGCAGCTGAAAGTTTCCGGCGTCGAAACAGTGACGGTGCCTGCCGGAACCTTTGACACATACAAAGTGGAGATCTCTTCGGATGACGGCGGCAGCGACAAGGAAACGCTTTGGGTGGCCCGGGATTCCCACAAGGCGGTCAAGGAATCCGCCGTGCTGGGGTCCATGAACGGGGCCGTCCTGACCCAGGAGCTGTTGCCGTAAACCCGTATTCGCCGGCCGGGCTCGGGCAAGCACCCATTGTGAAGTGGGTGCTTGTTTTTTTGCTCGCGTGGTGTGATTTTCTACGCCTACTCCCCCGACTTCTTGCAAGGGTATGTTCCTGCTTGCCGGCGTGTGCTAATATCCGCACGTGCTAATGGATTAGCACTTCTGTAACCCGTTTCGCTGACGGGCAGTATTCAATCCTGAGCGCCGCGCTCGTGGTGTGGATTCACGGCTTAGTGCCTAACCCCACGGGCCGGAGGCTGTCTAAAGAACGCGAGGTGGAGTTCCCATGGAAGAGTTGCTCAAAGACGTTCGCTATGCGCTGCGCATGGTGAGACTGAGTCCGGGCTTTACGTTGGTTGCGATGCTGACGCTGGCTCTGGGCATTGGCGCCAATACTGCCATCTTCAGCTTTATTGATGCAGTGCTCTTGCGGCCTTTGCCCTATCCTGACGCCAACCGCATCGTCATGGTGTTTGAAAAGCCGCCCCATGGCGAGCGCAACGGAATCTCCACGCTCAATTTCCTGGACTGGAAAAACCAGAATACTGTCTTCACCACCATGGCCGCCCAGACTGGCGGCGCCGTAACCCTGACCGGCGTAGATGTTCCGGTGCAACTGCACGCGGTCCGCGTTTCCGCGGGGTTCTTCGAGATCTTTGGGGTCAAGCCCATGCTGGGGCGCACTTTCGCGCCAGACGAAGACCAACTAGGCAAGCAGCATGTGGTCGTGCTCAGCCACAGAATCTGGGAAAGCCGCTTTGGTTCCGAGCCCAGTCTTGTGGGGCGCACCATCAGCCTGGACAACCAGCTTTACACGGTGATCGGCATCATGCCCGCGAACACGCCGTTTGACCGCCGCTGGACCGACATGTGGCTGCCCCTGGCGTTCGAACCCAAAGACATGACGCGCAACTTCCATTGGATGTTTTCCTGGGCCAAGCTCAAGCCGGGTGTGACCCTGGACCAGGCGCGGGTGCAGATGAAGTCCGTGGCGGCGCGCATCGAGCATGACTATCCGGACTCCAACAAAGACTGGAGCATTACCATCGACCGTTTTCAAGATCGGATGGTGGACCAGGATCTGCGGCAGTCGCTGTTGGTGTTGCTGGGGGCCGTGGGAGCTGTGCTCCTCATCGGCTGCGTGAATCTGGCCAACCTGCTTCTGGCGCGGGGAGCGCACCGGGAACGCGAAATTGCGGTGCGTTCGGCCTTGGGCGCCAGCCGCGCCCGGCTCTTGCGCCAGTTCCTTACCGAAAGCGGCGTGCTCGCGGTTCTGGGCGGAATCGCTGGTATGGGCCTGGGCTTTGCATGCATGATCGCGCTCAAGGCTTCTTTGCCGGAGGGTTTGCTGCCGTCCGAAGCTGATGTTCACATGGACTTCCGCGTCCTCCTCTTTACTGCGTGCATCGTGATTCTGACGGTCATTCTGTTTGGCCTGGCGCCGGCATTCCAGACGGCTCGCGTCAATGTAAGCCACTCGCTCAAAGAAGGCGGCAGGGGCGCGGGCACCGGCGCCGGCAGAAAACGCTTGCAGAGCGCGCTGGTGGTAGCCGAAATAGCCATTGCTTTCGTTCTGCTCTCCTGCGCGGGCTTGCTGATCCGCAGCTTCTCCAAGCTGCTGCGGGTGGATCCCGGCTTTGAGACCACCAACGTAATCACCATGGACCTGCCCATGAGCGCGGCGCAGTACCCCGACGGCGCCCAGGTCGTCAACTATCTGGGCCAGGTGATGGAGAAGATTCAGGCGGTCCCCGGCGTCCGCAACGTTGCCGCAACGTCGGCGCTGCCGCTTGAAGGCTGGGGCTACGGCATGCCCTTCCTCATTGAAGGTCAGCCCTTTGTCGACCGCTCCAATCGCCCCGGCTGCTTCTACAAGATCGTGAGCCCTTCGTATTTTTCTTCGTTGAGTATGCGGCTGATCAAAGGACGCGCCCTCGCCGAGTCGGATACCGCATCCAACGTGCCGGTCACGGTGATGAACGAGTCGATGGTCAAGAAATACCTGAAGAGCGATGAGCCAATCGGGAAACGGATCCTGATCCAGCAGATTGTTCCCGGTAAGCACGAACTGGGACCGGAAGTCCCGTGGCTGGTGGTGGGGGTGGTCGCCGACGAAAAAGTGGATGGCCTCGATGACTCGAGCTCCGGCGTTTATGTCTCGTACAAGCAGGGCCCTGTCATGGGCAACGCGCTGGTGGTGCGCAGCGCCATGGACCCGAACCGGCTGATCAAATCCATTGAATCCGCAGTCTGGCAGATCAACAAGGCCCAGGCGCTGCCCGAAATCAAGACCTTGGAGCAGATCAAGTCGGAGTCGTTGGGGCCGAACCGCCTGCGCACCATCCTGCTGGGCATTTTTGCCGCGGTCGCGCTGCTGCTGGCGGCCATCGGAATCTATGGCGTGCTTTCCTACTCGGTGGCGCAGCGCACTCATGAGATGGGCATACGCGCGGCATTGGGTGCCACCTACTGGGACCAGCTTCGGCTGGTGCTGCGCGGCGGAATGCTGCTGACCATCGTGGGTCTGGCCATCGGGATCGGAGGCGCGCTGGCTGCGACCCGCCTGCTGGCCAGCCTTCTCTTCAATGTAACCCCGCACGACCCGGCGACGCTGGTGGTGGTAGCCGCGGTGCTGGCCAGCGTAGCCTTGGCTGCATGCTACATACCGGCGCGACGCGCAACGCGCGTGGATCCTTTGATTGCCTTACGCTACGAGTGAGTGAACTGGTTGACCTGACAACCCGATAGTTCCGCATCCGCCTGGCTTCTGACCTCTGTATGCGCGGCTCGCGCCGTCCGTCCCGGTCATCGTCAACGTGCCGTAACCGTCTCCCGGCTGCTCCCCTGCTCCGGCATTGGAACCAGCTTTCGAGCATGGCTTTTACTACGCGGACCCGCATCCAGGCAATCTTTTGGTCGGGACAGACGGCGAACTTTTCGTCATTGATTTCGGCACGCCGCGGAGGCCTTGAGCGCCTATGTCCACTCTGTCCACTTCGTCCACTGCGTCCATCGCCGTAGGGACGGCCAGAAGCTAGATCCAGTAAAACGATTCAATAAACGCGTTGCTGCCTACCATTTCTCACCCCTAAAGATAGGTAACTAAATTGATTTAATAAAATTCTTGTTTGACACGCCATCCAGAGCTGGATAGGATTGCCTGAAATACACGGAGATTGCAGATGCCCCGGTCCTTATGGCTCCCACTGTTGCTCTCTTCCCTGGCTGCCATCATGGCTGGTTGCGGCGGTGGCGGGCAGAATGTAGCATTCATGCCTACACCGACCCCCACGCCTGCCCCAAGCCCCACTCCATCGCCTACTCCAACGCCGAGCACAACGGTTACAGTGACATTTATCAACGGCACGCCGCTCGCGGTTGCCACCCAGGTGCGAAACGGCTCTTTTACCAGCGCCACGCCCGGCAGCCAAGTCACACTCATGGTCCCTAATGGGACGACAACCTACGCCATCGCCTTTCTTTGTCCAACGGTTACAACTACACCAATCTTCAATTTCGAAATCGTGGTTGAATCAACCATCCAGGATGCCACCAGCTTGACCGAGAACTGCCTCGCTCCGCCCAACACTGGCGCGGCAACCGGAAACGTGAGTTCATCCATCCCGGGCACCGCAGGGTTGGAGATCAGAGGACCACAGAACACGGGAACTAACATAAACTCGGCTTCCGGTTCCTTTAGCGCCGCCATGCCGGTTGGACAAAATGATGTAGCCGTCACCGCCCTCGATAGCTTGGGCAATGTGCTGGGAGCCAAAATCCTACGCTCCCAGACCGTTCCCGGGACGATTGGCGGAAGCGGAATCACCCTTGCCGCACCCAACGATGCCACCACCACGCAATCGGTCACCATCGCCAATGTCCCTGCTGGCTTCGCTAGCCCTTCAGGGCTCGTCATTTACCATACGCCGAACGGCACCGCATTCACTGTGAGCCCAAACGCCTCCAACCTCCCGAACCCCACGCCTTATGCCGTGGTTCCCGCAGCCTCAACGCAGGCCGGAGATTTTTATCAATACTTCACCAGCTTCACCGATTTGGCGACGGGCTCACAACTGATCGGCGCCGGCATGACGACAACGAGCGGCGCCGGCGCCGTAACTCTTACAGCCCCAGTGCCGTGGACCTATTCCGGACCAGTGCCTGCGAACTTGCCTACCTTTACTTACAACTATTCCGGCTTCACCGGTTTCCCAACTACACTGGAGGACGCCGAAGTCTCGTGGCCTGTCTCGGCAACAACCACCAACGAGATACTGGTCACGGCAACAGCCAACTTTCTAAATGGTGCCACCATCATCACCATTCCCGACCTGAGCGGGGTTTCCGGTTTTCTCACCCCTGCCCCCAGCGGAACAACAATCGGTTGGTTTGCCCTTATTCTTGGTGGAAATCCGCAAGCGGTTGTGAACCTGGTCAATCCACCGGCCAACGCCTCCGGCATATTTGTCCGAACTGGAGGCCAGTTCACCCAACCCTAGAGCCTTGTTGTGCGCGGCTGGCGAGCGTGGCCTTGGCCGAATGCTACATTCCGCCACGACGCGCCACACACGTGGATCCCTTGATCGCCTTACGCTACGAGTGAGTGAACTGGTTGACCTGACAACAAGGTAGTTCCGCATGCGCCTGGCTTCGGACCTCTGTAGGTGCGCCTCGCGCCGTCACGGTCATCAGCAGCATGCTCTAACTGTTTCCCTTATACTGAAATGCTGCGAGTAGACGGTCCTTCGACGTCGGCCTTCAGCGGTCTGCACTTTCTGGAACTCCGGGCTGTGTGCGCGAATCCAAACAGGAGGGTGCTCTTTTACATGAATACTTTCTCCAGCCGCTCGAAGCTGCGCGTCGCCGGCCAGGAATATGAAATCTACCGGTTGGATGCTCTCGACCAGCACGGTTGTCCGCCGCATCGCCTTCCTTATTCTTTGCGCATCCTGCTGGAAAATCTTCTCCGCACCGAAAACGGCCGCAGCGTGACGCCCCAAGACATCCGCTTTCTTGCCGAATGGAAGCCGCAGGCTGTTCCCGACAAAGAGATTGCCTTCACCCCGGCGCGGGTGCTGATGCAGGACTTCACCGGCGTTCCCGCCGTGGTGGACTTGGCCGCCATGCGCGACGCCATGAAGAAGATGGGCGGCAACGCCACCTTGATCAACCCCTTGCAGCCGGCGGAGCTGGTGATTGACCACTCCGTGCAGGTGGACGAGTTCGCCACCGCCAACGCGCTGGGCATCAACGCCCGTTTTGAGTTTGACCGCAACCAGGAGCGCTATGCGTTTCTGCGCTGGGGACAGTCGGCCTTCCGCAACTTCAAAGTGGTTCCGCCCGATATGGGCATCGTTCACCAGGTCAACCTCGAATACCTGGCCCGCGTAGTTTTCTCCGAGAAGAAGGACGGAGTGACGCTGGCATACCCGGACACGCTGGTCGGTACCGACTCGCACACCACCATGATCAACGGCCTGGGCGTGCTCGGCTGGGGCGTGGGCGGCATCGAAGCCGAGGCGGCCATGCTCGGCCAGCCGGTCTCGATGTTGCTGCCGCAAGTCGTTGGCTTCAAGCTGACCGGCGAACTTCACGAAGGCGCAACCGCTACCGACCTGGTGCTCACCGTGACCGAGATTCTGCGCAAGACCGGGGTGGTAGGCAAGTTCGTGGAGTTTTTCGGGCCCGGCCTGGATTTTCTGCCGCTCGCCGACCGCGCCACCATCGCCAACATGTCGCCGGAATACGGGGCAACATGCGGCTTCTTCCCGGTGGACGAGATCACGTTGGGCTATCTGCGCACCACCGGCCGCAGCCAGCAGCAGATTGCGCTGGTTGAAGCGTATTGCAAAGAGCAAGGGTTGTTCCGCACCGCGGGAAGCGCGGGCGCAGACTACTCGCAAGTGGTGGAGCTCGATCTGAGCACGGTAGAGCCGAGCGTGGCCGGTCCCCGCCGCCCCCAGGACCGCGCGCCGCTTTCCCAGGCTAAGGAATCTTTCCTGCAGGCGTTGCCCACGCTGATCGGTCCCCGCACGGCGAAAAATGGGGCCGGGACTGCGCCCCAGCAAATCGCGCGCCTTGAAGGTGAAGGCGGCACGACCGCAATTGCCCTCGAAGACCCGCAGGCGCCCGCCGCGCTAAAGCTGGTGAACGACGACGTCTTTGAGCAGCTCCACGATGGTTCGGTGGTGATCGCGGCCATCACCAGTTGCACCAACACCTCCAACCCCTCGGTGATGATGGCCGCGGGACTGCTGGCCAAGAAGGCGGTGGAAAAAGGACTGCGCCGCAAGCCCTGGGTCAAGACTTCGCTGGCGCCTGGCTCCCGCGTGGTGACCGAGTACTATCGTAAAGCCGGACTCATTCCTTATCTCGAACAGCTTGGTTTCAACGTCGTCGGCTACGGCTGCACAACGTGTATCGGCAACTCCGGCCCGCTGCCTCAGGACGTTTCCTACGCCATCAATGAACGAGAACTCGTGGCGGTGTCCGTGCTCTCCGGCAACCGCAACTTCGAGGGCCGCATTAATTCCGAAGTCCGCGCCAACTACCTGATGTCGCCGCCGCTGGTGGTGGCCTACGCGCTGGCCGGCCGCATTGACACCGATATTACCCGCGATCCGCTGGGCAAGGGCAACGACGGCCAGCCGGTATACCTGCGCGACATCTGGCCCACGCAGAAAGAAGTGCAGCAGGCGGTGGCCGGGGCCATCGAGCCGGGCATGTTCACACACAACTACGAAACTATCTTCGATGGCAACGAAGAATGGAAGAAGCTGCAAGTTCCCCAGGGCGAGACTTATCGCTGGGAGCCGAACTCCACCTACATCAAGCGCGCGCCTTACTTTGACGATATGCCGGCCATGCCGGCGCCGGTCCGGGACATTCAGGGCGCGCGCGTGCTGGCCAAGCTGGGCGATAGCGTGACCACCGACCACATCTCGCCTGCCGGCTCCATCAAGGCCAACAGTCCCGCCGGAAAATATCTCCAAGAGCGCGGCGTGAAACCCGCGGACTTCAACTCCTACGGCTCGCGCCGCGGCAACCATGAGGTGATGGTGCGCGGGACTTTCGCGAACGTCCGCCTGCGCAACCGTCTGGCGCCGGAAACCGAGGGCGGCATGACCAAACATTTGCCCAGCGGCGAAGTTATGCCCATCTTTGACGCCTCGGTCAAATATATTGCCGCCGGCGTGCCCCTGATAGTTCTAGCCGGCAAGGAATATGGTGCCGGCTCGTCGCGCGACTGGGCCGCCAAGGGACCGCTGCTGCTGGGCGTGCGCGCGGTGATTGCCGAGAGTTATGAGCGCATCCATCGCTCCAACCTGGTGGGCATGGGCATCCTGCCCTTGCAGTTTCTTCCCGAAGAAAACCCTGACTCCCTCGGCCTGAGCGGCGAAGAAGTCTATGACATCGTGGGCCTGCCGCAACTGCTGGCGGCCAGACTTGCCGGCGGAAGACAGATCAAGGTCCGCGCCAGCGCCGCCGATGGCGCGGTCATCGAGTTCGACGCGCTGGTGCGCATCGATACGCCGCAGGAGATTCTCTACTACGAGCACGGCGGAATCCTGCAATACGTGCTGCGCCAGTTGCTGTCCGGCAAGCCGCAATGATTCCGATTCACGATCTCTTTGAAACTCACCTGACGGTCAGCGATCTTGAGCGCTCCATGTCGTTCTACGGCGAGACCCTGGGCCTGAAGCTGGCGCGGGCTTTTCCGGAGCGCAAGGTAGCGTTCTATTGGATCGGACAGGCGGGCGGCTCGATGCTCGGCCTATGGGAAGTTGGCAGCGGCCCGCAACGCATGAGCCTGCACACCGCTTTTACGGTTGAGCTTGCGGATTTGCTGAATGCGCCCCGGCGCCTTCGCGCCGTCAACGTGGTACCCCGCGACTTCGCGCAGAATCCAACCGATGAGCCGGTGGTGCTGGCCTGGATGCCGGCGGCCTCGCTTTACTTTCACGATCCCGACGGTAACCTGCTGGAGTTTCTGGCCATGTTGCCTGAGGCTCCGCAACCCGAGCTGGGCGTCATTAGCTGGAGCGACTGGAAACGCCGCAAGGATACCCGGAAGAACGCCTGAATGTCAGATCATTTCAGGGGAGCCTCAGCAAAACATCCTGGGGAAGTACACGCCAGCGCCGGAGGCGCGTCATAACCGTAGCCTAGGCTGTCACGCGCTGAGCTGCCATTGTCGCGCCTTCGCCGCTGTGGGAGAGACGGCGGCCTCGCAAGAGCGGACGAGACGAGAAGCTTTCGCGCCTTCAGCACTGCTCGGTGAACCGCGGCTTGTCCGCCAAGAGCCCCAACTTGAGCTACCATCATGGATGAAATGGTTCCTTCGCCCCTTCAACACTCTTCTGCCCGCGTCCTGGAGTTTGACCACTTCCGCGACGTGCTGGGCGGCTATGTCTGGTCGCCGCTGGGCAAAGCGCGCATCAGGCGGCTTGCGCCCTCGTGCGACCGCCCGTGGATCGCCCACCAGCAGCAGCTTGCGGAGGAAACGCGGCGCTTCCTGTTCGCGGGCGGTCGGTTTGATTTCACCGGGCTGTTCGATGCCGGCCAGCTCCTGGCCAAGGCGAAGATTGCCGGCGCATTGCTGGAGATCGGGCAGTTGCGCGACATTCTTTTGCTCGTGGACAAAGCAGCGGAGTGGCGGGAGATCGCCACGCATCCGTCGGACGCGGTCAAGAACGAGTGGCGCGGGATGGAGTCGCTATCCCTCGAAATCGCCGACTTTACGGCCCTTTTGCGCTCCTTCCGCAACAAGATTCTGCCCGACGGCACGCTTGACGATCGCGCCTCACCCGACCTCGGACGCATCCGCCGCGAGGTGGAGAAGCAGAAGCGTCTGATCCAGGAGTCGCTGCACGGCTACTTGCGCCGGTTGGCCGAAGGCGGAGCGTTGCAGGACGAGCTGGTCACCATCCGCGGCGAGCGCTTTGTGATTCCGGTAAAGAC
Source organism: Candidatus Angelobacter sp. (assembly GCA_036521855.1). GTDB lineage: Bacteria > Acidobacteriota > Terriglobia > Terriglobales > Acidobacteriaceae > Angelobacter. The sequence continues at coordinate 45,964 of DATDGY010000087.1, read as the reverse complement.
CGAGCAGCGCAAACGCGTGAACGGCGTGATTCACGGCGCCAGTTCCAGCGGCCAGACCGTCTTCATCGAGCCGCTGGAAACCATCGAGCAAAACAACGACCTGGTGCGCCTGCTCGAAGAAGAGCAAGCCGAGGTGCGGCGCATCTTGCAAGAGATGACCGCGCGCATCGGCGAACAGGCGGATGCGATTGCCGCCGCCACCGAAGCCATGGCCGAGATCGAGCTCCAGTTCGGCAAGGCGCGCTTCGCCCTGGACTACGATTGCGTCCGTCCGGAGCTGACGGAAGATTTCGTGGAGTTGCGGGCCGCGCGCCATCCCCTGCTGGAACGCAACCTTCGCGGCAAGGGCGGCAAAGTAGTTCCCTTGAATCTGGAGATGGATTCAGCCCACCGCCAGCTCATCATCAGCGGCCCCAACACCGGCGGCAAGACCGTGGGCCTGAAAGCCATCGGCTTGCTGGTGCTGATGGCGCAGGCCGGGATTCCCGTGCCCGCCACCACCGCGCGCCTGCCGGTGTTTGACGCTGTGCTGGCCGATATCGGCGACTACCAGTCGATCGAGCAGAACCTCTCGACATTTTCAGCACACGTGACCAACATTGATTTCATCTCGCAGACGGCGACGCCGCACTCGCTGGTCCTGCTGGATGAGCTGGGCTCGGCCACCGATCCCGAAGAAGGCGCGGCGCTGGCTGTGGCCATTGCCGAGCACTTCCGCCGCATCGGCGCGCTGACGGTGGTCTCGACGCACCACACGTCCCTCAAGGTCTATGCCGCGAATCGCCAGGGCGTGTTGAACGCCGCTGTCGGCTTCGACGAGAAAACATTGCAACCCACATATGAGCTTCAGGTCGGAATACCCGGCGCTTCTGCGGGGATCAACATCGCCCAGCGTCTTGGCCTGAACGCACAGATCATCGATGCCGCCCGCGCCCGCCTGGGCACGCAGACCCAGGACGTCGGCAGATTCCTCGATAGACTGCACTCCGAGCTGCGTGAGCTAGAACACGAGCGAAAATCCATGCAGGCGCGCGAACAGGAACTCCAAAAAGAACTCAGGCGCCTGGAGGCCGAAGGCGCACAGGAACGAAGGCAGAAGACGCGAGAGTTCGAAGGCAAAATGGAATCCCTGCTGCGCGACTTCGAGTACCAGGCGCGCGAGGCCGTGAATGCTGTGCAGGAGCGCGCAGCGGCGCAGAAGCTTTCCAAGCAGGCCGAGCAGCGCATGGCCAAACTGCGTCGCGAATTCAAAGAGCAATTTGACGCCGGCGTGGTCGCCCATAAGACCGGCGCCGACCAGGGCGATCCCCACGCGCGTCCCCACGAGGTCAAGCACGTCTCGGAGGGCGATACCGTCAAGCTGAAATCACTCGGCCGTACCGCGGTGGTCAAACGCAAGATCGACGACAATACCTTCGAGGTCGAGATGGGGGCCATGAAGATGAAGATTCCCCGCCACGACATCGCCGAGGTCTTCGTGACCGGCCCAGCCGGCGGCAGTTCGCCGGTGGCCGCGGCCCGCGCCAAGGGCATTTCCGTTTCCCTCCGGGAGGACGCAAACATCCCCACGGAAATCAACGTGATCGGACAGACCGTGGATCAGGCCACCGGCGAGGTGGAAAAATTCGTGGACCGGGCCTTCTTGGCCGGCTTAACCCGCGTGCGCATCGTCCACGGCAGCGGCATGGGCATTTTGCGCAAGGCCCTGCGCCAGTTTCTGAAAGACCACCCGCATGTGGCCACCGTTGCCGAACCGCCACAAAACGAAGGCGGCGCCGGTGCGACCGTGGTGGAGCTGAGGGCGTAGAGATTCTGCTTGAAAACTTCTCTAATTAGGTTATAAGCGGAACATGGACGTTCGTGACTTGGGAAGTATTGGCCAGTTTCTGAGCGGCATTGGCATCTTCTTCTTGCTGATCACCGCCTGGGTTGCATACAAGAACTACTCCTACCACACGCAGTTGGAGCGGTTGAAATGGCTCTCGCAGCTCTTTGAAAGTTTTTACAGCAGCGACCGTTATAGGGCCGTCCGGCAGCAGATTGACTTCGACGACATCGAAGGATTGCTTTCTCTCTTGCGGCGAAGCGACAGTGAACCGGCAGAGCTCCGTAGCGAAGAGCGAGCCCAGGTCGATCTGTTCACTGACTATTTGAATTTTTTCGAGTGGATTGCGTTTTTGGAGAGCAAGGAGCAGCTTGCCTTCGAGGACGTGGACGCTATGTTCAATTATTATTTGAAGAGGCTGCTGCAGGTTGACCATGAGCGGCAGTTGCGACGATACATCCGGGAGAAAGGATTCGAGAGGTTGCATCGCTTGCTGAATCGCTATTCACTATTTCCCGATGCCTGAGAGAAATCCAACACGGCTGCTGTTTGCTTATGGGACCCTCAAACGCCGGGGCAGGCTGCATAGGCAGTTGGTGTCCCAGGGCGCGCGCTATCGTGGACGGGCGCGCATCAGGGGACGGCTGTTTCAAATCAGCGGCACGTCGTACCCCGGCGCCGTGCCCACCCGCTCGGACGATTTCGTCGCCGGCGAACTATACGAATTGGAGATTCCCGCCGAGGCGCTCAAGAAGATTGACAAGCTGGAGGGCTGCGATGAGGGGCTTTTCGTCCGCAAACTCGTAGGCGCCTGGGTAGACGACGATCGCAAGGTCAGGGCCTGGGCGTATTTCTATGCCAAGCCGTTACGCAAGAGCCGAGCGATGCCAAGCGGCCGCTTCTCGTTGAAACGCCCCACCAGGGCCGCCCCTTCCCGCGGGGCAGCTTGACCCGCAACCGGGCAACGTCCACGTTGCCGGAGGAAGGAACCATGTCCATCGAATTCATCCGCACCATTCCCATCTTGCGCATCTTCAGCGTGGAAAAGGCCAAAGAGTTTTACGTTGACTGGCTCGGCTTTAGAATCGATTGGGAACACGAGTTCGAAGAGAACACTCCAAAGTACATCCAAGTATCGCGAGACGGTCTTTCCCTGCACCTCTCCGAACACCATGGCGACTCTACCCCCGGTTCGGTAGTGCATGTGGAGATGCGGGGAATCGAAGACTTTCATCGCGAGATTACAGCCAAGAAATATAAGTTCAACTGTCCCGGGCTGGACCTTACGCCGTGGAACAGCAAGTGTGTGAGTGTGATCGATCCTTTCGGGAACCGGATTCGCTTCAACGAATACGTGAAGTCACTCCTAGTCGAACAGCGCATCGAACTCCGCGAGCAGTGTAACTAGGGCATCGGCATCGGGATTGCCATCGAACTCCCGGACTGCCTGGGCGCCGACGCTGCTGCTGGAAGGAAACTGATTGGATGCAGCGGCCTCACGCACGCGCGTCAGGAAGATAAACTGGAGCCATTGCGTGTAGGCCATGGTGTCCATGGCGAAGGCCTGGGTGAACTTCATTTGCTCCGGCTGCAACGGCCGGCTTTGCCAGAAGCCGATGCGCCGCATCTCGGCTTCGATCAGATCGGCGTAGCGGGTAACGTCTTGTTGCAGGTGCTGAGAAGGCATTGGCTGCTGGCGATTTACCTCAACATGATAAAGGGGCGCACCTTGTCCCGGCCTCGCGCTGGTGCTAATCTCTACGCCACATGAGCACCGCCGACCCTGCTCGCCCAGCAAATGCTTTCGTACTCCGCGACCCGGAGACCTTTTTCCGGGCGCAAAAGCGCAACCGGCGCGCGACCTGGCGCATGTCCGCCCTGGGGATCTTCGCAGCCTTCCTCATGGGCATCCCGCTCACGCTGGCTCTTACGCCGTTGCTCTACGTGGTAACGCTGGTGGCGGCGGAGATCGTCAACCATTTTTCGCCCTTGCCGCCGGAGTTCTGGCACAACGTCCATGGTGTCGCTCTGCTGGGCAAGCGTGTGGGCGACTACGTCTTCAATCACAAAGGCACGCTCGACCCACAAGAGTTGGTTCTGGCGGCGGTGCTGTTCCTGGCGCCGGGGATGCTGGCGGCGTTCGCCTTGTGGGTGAGCGTGCTGACCTTGTTTCGCCGCGGAGGTATAGGTGGTGCGCTGCTCAGTCTGAACGCGCGCGAGCCTAACCCGAACGACTTGAAAGAATTGCAACTAGCCGACGCGGCGCAGGAGATGGCGATCGCCGCCGGACTGCCGGCGCCCAAACTGATACTGGTGGATTCGCCGGGCGCCAACGCTGCGGCCATTGGGACGTCGGTCAAGGATGCGCGCATCGTTATCTCTCGCCGGCTGATAGATGATCTGAGCCGCGACCAGCTTCAGGCCCTGCTTGCACACTTGGTTGGCTCCATCGGCAACGGCGACCTGCACGTGGCTTTTACCGTGACCAGCGTCTTTGAAACCTGCGGCCTGCTGGTCACGCTGATCAACGCGCCTTTCGGGCGCCAGTCGCGGGGCGCGTTGTGGCGCATGGTCCGCTATGCTTTCCTCGGCGGTCGCAGTAATAGTGATACCGCCAAGGCCGGCGAGGCCGACGCTGTGGCCGGGCTGCTGGCCGGCGGACTGGACATGGACTCCAGCGACATCAACCAGTTCTTCAACTCGCAGAAGAAGCCCGGGATCATCCGCAAGTTCCTCCGCTTCGTGTTCTTTCCCATCGTCTTCACCAACATCGCCATCGAGATGACGCTTTGGTTCTTCAACGGCGTGCTGCTGGGACCGTGCATGGCGCTGGTGTGGCGGACCCGCCGCTACCTGGCCGACGCGAGCGCCGTGGAGCTCACTCGCAACCCTGATGCCCTGGCCGGCGCCTTGGAAAGACTGGCCCAGGACAATTCAGCCATCCCCGGGGGCAGCTGGGCCACGCACTTGTTCGTGATCAACCCCCAGGGCGACCACAGCGTGCAGCGGAGCGGGCCAACGCCGGAGCAGATGAGCCAGGCGGCCGCAGTCTGGGCGGCCGCTCAGTCTGGAAGCGCAGCCGGAGCGAATCCGGCTTCTTCCGGTCCGGCGGACTATGCGCAGCTCAAACAGGAGATGATGGCCACCGGCCTGGCCGCTTTTCGCGGTGACGCGCAAGCCGCCGCACGCATGCAGGCTTTCGCGCAAGCCATGGCCGTGGCCCACGGCGAAGACGCAGCCTCGGTCCACATTCCCGATTTTGCCGACCTTGCCGCGGCCCGCCGCGGTGACCGCGCCGCCATCGCCCGGTTACGGGCCGCCCGGCACATCGACAATCCGCAGCCGCAAGCCAAGTCCGGACAAACCGGGTTGCAGAGCCAGAGCTTTCTGTCGTTTCATCCACCGCTCAAGAAACGCCTCAAGCGGTTGGAGCGGATGGGCGCGCACTTGCAGGCCGATGCCCAGCGCAAGGTTGGAATAGGTGGCCGGCTGATTCTGTCAGTGTTGATGCTGATCCTTGTGCCGCTCATGGCTTTGGTCGCCGGGCTGATGCTGGTGGTGATCGCCATGATGATCGGACTGAATCTGCTTTTCTTGACTCTGTGGCTGGCGGTGATCCATGCAATCTTCGTGTGGTTGAACGGACGGTGAAGAAGAGATTGGCCGCGAATGGACGCAAAAGAGCGCGAATTCCCTCTTTGCATTTGCATGACTCGCGTCCTCTCGCGTGTATTCGCGGCTGGCCCTGTGATTGGAGAGGTTTGAGGTGAACATTTCTTTCGGCCTTCTTGCGGTAATCGTCGTCGCCGCGTTGCTGCTGTTTTTCCTGCTGGCTACCTTCAACCGTCTGGTGGGCATGCGCAACGGCGTGCGCAACGGCTGGTCCGACATCGACGTGCAACTCACCCGCCGCCATGACCTGGTACCCAACCTGGTGGAGAGCGTCCGCGGCTACATGACACACGAGCGCGAGACCCTGGAGGCCGTGACCCAGGCCCGTTCGCAGGCAGTTTCGACGACAGCCGGCGCCGACATCGCCACCCGGGCCGTAGCCGAGATGGCACTCAGCGGCGCGGTCAGCAATCTGTTCGGCGTGGCCGAGCGCTACCCCACGCTGAAGGCGTCGCAGAACTTTCTCCTCTTGCAGGAGCAGCTCACATCAACCGAGAATCGCATCGCGTTTGCCCGCCAGCATTACAACGAGCTGGTGCGGCAGTACAACACCGCTCTGGCCGAGTTTCCCCGTAATCTGGTCGCGGGAATGTTTGGATTTTCTGCGTCACAGATGTTTGCGACCGGTGCTGGGGACAGGGCGAATGTGCAAGTGAAGATATGAGCGATCAATCACTAAACGATCCAGCAAAGACAAATGGCGGAAAGAAGACAGCAGAACTGGTGCCCGGTTCTCTGCTCCTGATGCTCGGCGCTTGGATGGCGTCCGAGTGCATTCGCGCAGTTCTTTACATCTTGCGTACGCAAGCCTTCGACTCATGGTTCACAGCGGATACTGCGCTGCGGATCGCCGCCGCGGTGTTTTTCATGTGGGTCGGCGCCAGGAGAATTCGCCGAGTCGGCCAGGAGGTTCCGGGAACAAAGATTGGTTGGGGCAGGCTCCTGCTGGGCATTTCGTTCATCTACGCGAACATCAGAGGACATTCGGCCCCCACTCCCGGAGCACTCCAACCAGACAATGCATCCGAGGCGGCTGGCATGCAAATCATGACTGCGCTGATTTACGTGGCAGGAGTTGCGCTCATCTTTGGTGCTTTTTGGAGGCAGAAGCAGAAGCCAGCGGAGATCTTGCCGGAGCAAAGCAGCTCGGCAGCGGCGCAAAAGTAAAAACCCTTGGCAGGAGCAAGGCGTGCAATCCGCCCATTTCCCTATTGACTTATATGTATATTAGCCTATATATATATTGTCATGATTGAAGTTGATTGTCAAAAGTTCATTCCCCTCAAGATCCAGTGGTTCCACATCATGCTCGCACTTGCCGGTGGAGAGCAGCACGGCTACGGAATCATGCAGGAAGTCCTAGAGCGCACTACCGGGAAAGTGCGGTTGTGGCCAGCGACGCTGTATGGATCGATCAAGCGGCTGATTGAGGCGGGACTGATCGAGGAATCCGACGAACGGCCGGCGCCGGATTTGGACGATGCGCGGCGCCGCTATTACCGGCTCACGGCCCTTGGCAGGCGTGTGCTCGACGCGGAATGTGAGCGCCTGCAGGAATTGGTTCATACGATTCGAGTGAAGCAAGCCATGGTGTCACAAAGGAAGGAGTCGCTATGAATTTCGCGTCTCGGATCTACCGGCGGTTGGCCCGGGCTTTTCCGCACGAATTCAAATTGGCTTACGGCATCGAGGTGATACAGCTCGGTGACGACGTCGTGGAGGAGATTGCGAGGAGGCATGGCGCCGCCGGGTTGAGCCGGATGATCGCCGACATCGCGATTCGCGTGCCGCTCGAATACCTGAGCGAGATGCGCCGCGATATGCGCTATGCCTGGCGGGCGATGATCAAGTCTCCCGCGTTCGCGCTGGTCGGCATCGTTTCCCTGGGCCTGGGAATGGGGCTGACGACCAACATATTCAACTCCAGATGGCAGTTTATATTTCGCGCGCTGCCGGCAGCGGCGAACGCCCAACGCCTGGTGATGCCGGAGAAGCCCGTCTCGTATTACTACATCGAGCAATATCGGGAGCAAAAGAGCCTGTTCACTGGGGTAGCCGCATTTCAGAACGGGGTCCCGTTCAACGTTACCTTCCAGGGCGATGTGAATGCGAAACCGGAGCGAGTCTTCGGACAACTTGTATCTGCCGATTATTTTTCCGTGCTCGGCGTCCCCGCCCAGCGCGGAAGAATGCTCAGCGCCCAACTGGAGCAGCCCAGCGATGCGCCGGTGGTCGTGATCAGCGATCGTTTCTGGCGCAATCGCCTGAACGCCTCGCCCGATGCGGTGGGCCAAACGCTTCGTCTGAATGGCCAACCCGCAACCATCGTCGGCATCGCCCCAAAAGATTTCAATGGCGCTCTTGCCCTGAATCCGGCTGAGCTATTTGTCCCCATCACGGCCCCGGCAGCCCTGGCTCCAGAGCTAGCGAACGACGTGCTGCATCAACGCCATGCCAGGGATTTCCTGGCCCTGATGTGTCTGGCGCCCGGCGTGACGCTGGAATCCGCGGAAGCCGCTCTCGACGGGATCACACGTCATCTTGACGAGCAGGATTCTTCACGGTTGCTACTCGCCGACAAAGGCAGGCGCGTGACCTTACTCTCCGCGGGTACCATGGTGCCGCTTCCCCCGAAGTTGAAGTCGGTGCTGATCGGATTCTTTGCGGTGCTGATGGGGCTGATCATGACCATTGCCTGCATGAACCTCGCCAACATGCTGCTCGCGCGCGGCGCCAATCGCCAAAAAGAGCTGGCGATTCGCCTGGCCATTGGGGCCAGCCGCTTTCGGCTTATCCGGCAGATGATGAGTGAAGGCATTTTGCTCTCCATGCTGGGCGGTGTAGCAGGCTTCGCGCTGGCGTACGGGCTCTCTATCTTGAGGTCAAAATTCACCGAAGTCATGCCCGGCGGAGTGCCGGTTGAACCCGAATCCACTCCGGATTGGCACGCAGCCATTTTCGTATTCGCTCTGGCGATCGTGTGCGGCATCGGATTCAGCCTGGCGCCCGCTCTGCGAGCGACGAGAGCCGATGTGACTTCGGCGCTCAAAGACGGTTTAACGCTTCGCTTGCCTGGTTACCGGCGCTTTGGTCTGCGCAACTTGCTGATGGTGGCGCAGGTTACGGGATCGCTCATGCTGCTGCTGATCACAGGGTTTCTGGTAATGGGACTGAGCCAGGTAAGCAGCGTCCGGACCAAATTCGATCCGCATTCGATGTATCTCCTGTCCCTTGATCCAATGCGTGAGGGCTACACGCCGGAAAAAACGCGAGCTCTATTCGAAAAACTTCCCGAGCGTCTCAAGGCCACAGGCGCTGTACACAGCGTCGTCCTGGCGGCGCAGGCGCCCTTTTCGCTCGAAGATGATGAAGATGCAGCCCTGCAAATGTCCGCGGAAGTCACGCCCGGGGCCTCGCGGGTGCAGATATCGGCGATCGAGGAGACCGTGGGCGCGGGCTATTTTGCCGCGCTGAACGAGCCGGTGCTGGCCGGCCGGGAGTTCGTGGAACTGGACCAACGGAGCCAAGGGGACAGATCTCAGACTTTGCCTGTAGTGCTGAATGAGAGCGCGGCCCGCGGATTTTTCGGAAATGGAAATGCGATCGGGGGGCGCGTCAGGGACGATAAGCAGCCCTATGACGTGGTGGGCGTAGTGCACGACTTGGGGAATGGCATCCCCAACCAGCCCATAGTCTATTTACCGCTGACGCAACGCAATTTTGCTCGGCCGCCGGCCGATGGCATGACCATTATGGTGCGGTCGGATGCGGGAGCGGATGCGCTGAGCGCCATCCGCCGCGAGATCGCGTCCATCGATCCCAACCTAAACCTCTTTAATGTGCGCACGCTCAGCGACTACCTGGACCTCAGCCGGTCCACCGAGCGCCTCGCTGTCAGTACGTACGCCGGAATTGGAGTGTTCGGCCTGGTGTTGGCCGCCATCGGACTTGCCGGGATCACGGCCTACGCGGTTGCGCAAAGGCGCAAGGAGATAGGAATTCGCATGGCGCTGGGCGCGCGCAAAGGGCAGGTGCTGCGGCTGGTGCTGCGCGAAGGCACGGCTCTGGTCAGCGTGGGAACGGTTCTTGGATTTTTGGGCGCGTTCACGCTGGCTAAAATACTTTCAGCGCTGACCAACGTTTTTTCCGACGCGCTTAAGGTCGGCACGGACGATCCCCGCCTGCTCGTCGGCGCACCCTTGCTGCTGGCAGCAGTGGCCATGCTCGCCTGTTACGTGCCGGCTCGCAGAGCGGCAAAAATCGATCCGCTGAAGGCGCTGCGCCAGGAGTAGATCAGTACCGGCCATAGGGATCCCTCGCCCGTTTGGGATTAGGAACTAAGCGCCTGCTCTAAATCCTCAATCAGATCATCCGGATGCTCCAGCCCAATCGATAGCCGCAACAGGTTGACCGGACTCTTGGTCGTTGGCCCTTCGACCGACGCCCGATGCTCGATCAGGCTATGGGCCCCGCCCAGGCTGGTGGCATGGGTGAACAGCTTGACCGAAGCGCAGAGTTTGAAGGCTTCCGCTTGTCCGCCTTTGACCTGGATGGACATCATGCCGCCGAAGCTCGACATCTGGCCGGCAGCAATCTTGTGGCCGGGATGGCTGGACAGTCCAGGGTAGTGTACGGCTTCGATCTTCGGCTGGCGGCTCAGAAATTCGGCGACGCGTTGCGCGTTCTCCGAATGCGCGCGCACGCGATAGGGAAAGGTCTGCAAACCGCGTAGCGTGAGCCAGCACTCGAAGGGCGAAGGCACGGCCCCGCCTTCGTGCTGGATGCCGCGGACTTTCTCGAAGAGCGCGTTGGCTTCTCTGAAGACCAATGTTCCGCCGAGCACGTCGCTATGGCCGGAGAGGTACTTGGTCACCGAGTGCATGATCACATGGGCGCCCATTTCCAGCGGCCGTTGCAGCAGGGGCGTGGCCCAGGTGTTGTCGAAGGCCAGGAGCACGCCGGCTTTCTCGGCGATGGCTGCCAGGGCGCGAATATCGGTGACATGCAGCATAGGATTCGACGGCGTTTCCGCCCAGATCAGCTTGGTTTGCGGCGTAAGCGCGCACTCGAGGGCGCCGGGATTACGCATGTCCACCAGCGTGGATTTCAGCCCCCACTCGCCCAGATGGGTGTTCAGCAGAATGGCGGTGCCGTAGTACGCGTCATCGGGGGCGATAACATGGTCTCCGGGCGAAAGGGCGTGCATCAGCGCCAGCGTGGCCGCGCTTCCTGATGAAAAACACAGGGCCGCGGCGCCTCCCTCCAGCGACGCCAGCGCTTCTTCCAGGCTTTCCCGGTTGGGGTTGTTGGGGCGACCGTAGAGATAGCCGCCGGGCAAACTGCCGTCGTCGGCCTTCTGAAACGTGGTGGACTGGTGGATGGCGGGGGTAACGTCGCGGGTGCCGCGTTCGGGCTTGCGGCCGGCGTGGACGGCTCGAGTCTCGATTCGCATGACCGAATAGAGTACAACGGTGGTGCGAGTTTGTCGTCATTACCTCGGATTTCAACAGATAGAGAGTGTTTCCCACAGAACTTTGCCCTAGTCGCCCGGGAAACTTTCAAGCAAAATAGGGTCAACGATATGGCAGCTTCTCCTTCCCCTGACGCTCTCACGATCGTCAAGCAACAGGCGGATATTGTTCGCATCATCGGCGAGTACGTAAAGCTCAAGAAGAGCGGGGGGCAAAACTTTACCGGCCTGTGTCCTTTTCACCAGGAAAAGACGCCGTCGTTCTCGGTCCATGCCAGCAAACAGTTTTACCACTGTTTCGGCTGCGGAGTTTCCGGGGACGTTCTCACTTTTGTACAGAAGGTGGAGAACATCAGTCTTCCTGAGGCCATCCGGCTGGTGGCGCAGAAGCTGGACATCAAGCTCCCGAAGATGCAGTACAGCTCGGAGCACGAGGCCCAAGATGCCCGGCTGCGCGGCCAGCTCATCGAGATGCACGAACGAGCCTGCAAATTCTTTGAGGAACAGTTGCGCCGTCCGGAAGGGGCCCACGCTCGCCAGTATCTGAGCGGCCGCGGCATGAATGAAGCGACCATTCGCGGGTTTCGCATCGGCTACGCGCCCGACTCCGGGTTCACGCTCAAGGACCGGCTGAAGGGCGACTATGACGAACACATGCTGCGCGCCTCCGGCCTGTTTTCCTGGAAGGAAGACGCCGAAAGCGCGAACATCTATTCCAAGTTCCGCAACCGCATCATGTTCCCGATCGCCCAGGAGAACGGCAAGGTCATCGCCTTCACCGGCCGCACCTTGGCCACCGACGAGAAATCCGGCCCCAAGTATCTGAACTCGCCGGAAACCGCCATCTACTCCAAATCGCGCGTGCTCTACAACCTGGATAAAGCGAAAGACGCCATTCGCCCTCTCAAGTACACCATTGTGGTGGAAGGACAGATGGATTGCATCTCGGTGTACGCTGCCGGGTTTCACAACGTGGTGGCCAGTTCGGGCACGGCTTTTTCCGAAGCCCAGGTCCGGCTGTTGGGCCGGTTTAGCAAGAACATCGTCGTGAACTTCGATCCCGATACCGCCGGCGCCAACGCGGCCGAGAAATCGATTGGCATGCTGCTGGCCGAAGACTTCCAGATCAAGATCCTGCGCCTGGAGGAAGGCTACGATCCCGATCTGTTCATTCGCAAAAAAGGCGCCAAAGCCTACGAAGAGGGGGTGCGTCGCGCACCCAAGTACTTCGACTATCTCGTCGATCGCGCGCTGCACACTTTCCCGGTGAAGAGCCCGGAAGGAAAGAAGAACGCCGTGAATTACCTGCTGCCGCACGTCCAGCGCGTGCCCAGCCGGATCGAGCGCGAAGGTCTGGCCAGCGACATCGCCCAGAAACTGGGAATTGATTCGGCCGTCCTGCGCCAGGAGTTCCGGACGGCGGCCACGGCGCGGGCAACGCGTGAGGTGCGGGCCGCCCCGGACACGCAGTTCACTCCCGCGGAGAAGGTTCTGGTGCGGGCTTTGGCTTCGACGCTTCCCGAGGAGGAAGCCATGCGGCGTCGCGCTACGGAGGCCCTGCTGGCGGAGGGGTTGCACCGGGGCTTGGCCGCTGGGTCGCTTCTGGAGGCCCTGCTGCAAAATGCCTCGGCCAAGAGTGTTTTAGATCCTATGAGCCTGCCCCTGGACGATGCGGACCGCGCCCTGATGGCCCGGATCCTGATGCGGGAAGACGAGCCCCTTACCGCCGAGCTGCTGGAAGGCGCCCTGGATGCCCTGCGCCACCGCGCGCAACTCGCCCAGCGCGAAGGCGAGATCAAACGCGGCCTCGACGACGCCGAACGCCGCGGCGACCTCCAGACCCTGCTCCGTCTGAAGCAGGAAAAGCTGGAACTCGACCGGAAGCTGGCTGCTGCCTTGGAATCAGGCGCCTGGGAGCCTCAAGGATCCCAAAAAAAGGACGGCGCAGCCTGAAACCAGGCCGAAACCCAAGATTGGGAGCCCAAGAAGGCCGGATTTTTACCTTAGTCCAAAAACTGCCGTGAAACCATCTAAGGCCCGGCGCATCTATATATTACGGAGGATGCATGCTCTAGGAATTGCCATCGGTGGTTTATATATGGGCTTTTTTTCCTGGATTGTGTATGATAAGCTGAGTACCTTCGAGTCGTGTGCGCTTTCCAGCCTACATCCTCCGCTCTTCTTTTTGGGAGATAAGCGCCCGGTTCGTATTGTCGCTACTACATGAAAAGGATCGTGCTTGGCTCTAGACGATAAATTTGACGACATCAAGAAGCTGATCGACGCAGGCAAAGAAAAGGGATATCTCACCTACGATCAAGTGAATGATCTCATTCCGGGTGATGTCCACTCCGCCGATGATCTCGACGACCTGCTCACCACGATCAGCCACCAGGGCATCGACGTCCTGGATGCAACCAAAGGCCTGCCTTCCGAACAGAAGTTTGAAGACCTGGAGGAAGGCGAAGACGTTGAACTTGACCTGACCCCCGGGGCGCTAGAGAAGACCAATGACCCGGTGCGCATGTACCTGCGCGAAATGGGCACCGTACCCCTGCTGACCCGCGAAGGCGAAGTGGAAATCGCCAAGCGGATCGAGCGCGGGCAATTGCGCGTGCTCAAGGCGCTATCCCGTTCCCCTATCGTCATCAAGGAAATCCTGGCCTTGGGCGAGGACCTCAAGAAGGGCGTCCGCTCCATCAAGGAGCTGGTGGCGTTTGACGAAGAGGAGATCACCGAGGAAATCGTACAGGCCCGCCTCAAAGACTTTGTCGGGCAGATCGATGACATCGGCAAGTACTACAAGAAGGTCCAGCAGCTGCAAGAGAAGCTGGCGAACATCATCCAGAAAAAGAAGCCGAAAGAGCACCGCCGCTGCCGGTGGTCGCTGGGCCGGGCCCAAGTCATGGTTTCGGTGGGTATCCGCAACCTGAAGTTCACCAATCCGGAGCGCAAGCGCCTGATTGACCGCGTGAACAAGACTGTGGATACCATGCGCGTGCTCGACCGGCACATCAACAACCTGGAAAAGAAAGTCGATGCCACGCGCAGCGAGGACGCGAAGAAAGAATTTCGCCGGCTGCAGCGCCAGCACCGCACCGACCTGGAAGGGCTGGAGCAGGAAACCGGCGTCAGCTACCAGGAGCTGAAGCGGACGCAGCGCGAGATCATCCAGGGCGACGTGGACGCCGAAGCCGCCAAACGCGAGCTGATTGAAGCCAACTTGCGGCTGGTGGTATCGATCGCCAAAAAGTACACCAACCGCGGGCTGCAGTTCCTGGACCTGATCCAGGAAGGCAACATCGGCCTGATGAAAGCCGTGGACAAGTTTGAATACCGCCGCGGTTACAAGTTCTCGACCTATGCCACCTGGTGGATTCGCCAGGCCATTACCCGCGCTATCGCCGATCAAGCCCGGACCATCCGCATTCCTGTGCACATGATTGAAACCATCAACAAGCTGATCCGCACCTCGCGGCAGCTGGTGCAGGAACTCGGGCGCGAGCCGACCTCGGAAGAGATCGCCAAGCGCATGGATATTCCCGTGGCCAAGGTCCGCAAGGTGCTGAAGATCGCCCAGGAACCGATCTCGCTGGAAACGCCCATCGGCGAAGAGGAAGATTCGCATCTCGGCGACTTCATCGAAGACCGTTCCATGGTCTCCCCGGCCGAAGCCGTGATCAACGTCAACCTGAAAGACCAGACTGCGCAGGTCCTCAGAACGCTTACGCCGCGCGAAGAAAAAGTTATCAAGATGCGCTTTGGCCTGGAAGATGGCTCCGAACACACGCTCGAGGAAGTCGGGCAGTCGTTTGCCGTCACCCGCGAGCGTATTCGCCAGATCGAGGCTAAAGCCCTGCGGAAACTGCGCCATCCATCGCGGTCGCGGAAGCTGAAGGCGTTTATGGACGGAATTCGCGAGGCGTAACTTCTTACTGCTGATCGCACTGATGAAACTGATTCACAACTAAATCTTTGAGCACGCAGCCGTTCCCGGCTGCCTCTAAAAAGCAATCGAGGGCGCTGCTGAAGGGCAGCGCCTTTTGTTTGCCTGGCGTTTAACCTGCGCTTTTTTGTGTGAAACTATCTCCATTCATGCCACGCTCTGAGAACAGTAGCCAACGGGAATTGGCCCGAGCCGAAGTTCTTCCACGCTCGTTTTTCAACCGCGATCCTCGCGTGGTCGCCCGGGAATTGCTGGGGAAACTTGTTGTCCGCCGGGAACGGCGCAAGGTTCGTGCCGGACGCATCGTGGAAGCTGAGGCCTATCTCGGCGCCGGTGACCTGGCTGCCCACGCAGCGGCCGGCCGCACTGCCCGCAACGCTGTTCTGTTCGGCCCGCCGGGACATGTTTACGTCTATTTCATTTATGGCATGTACTACTGCCTGAACTTTTCCTGCTTGCCCGATGGCGAAGCCGGCGGCGTGCTCATCCGCGCGCTCGAACCGGTCGCCGGTTTTGCAGAAATGGCAAAGGCCCGCGGCCTCAAAGGCCTGGATTTTCAGTCTGTGCGCGACCTGCGCAACCTGACCAGCGGCCCGGGACGCTTGTGTGAAGCGCTCTCCATCACGCGCCCGCGTGACAACGGCAAAGATGTGGTTTCAGCCCGCAGTAATCTTCGAGTGCTGGAGGGGAACGACGGCTTTCGCGTTGCCAGGATCGAAGTCACGGCGCGTATCGGGATCGTTAAATCGGCCGACATGCCGTTACGGTATGTGATCTCAGGAAACAAGTTCGTTTCCAGGTAAACGCGGCCGCTGTCCGGGACATCGTCAGTGCCGTTGTGAAACTACCCCGATCTTCTCCAGCGCCTTCAGGTATTCCACGATCATATCCAGGGAAACGGACCATACTCGGCGGAGACGGCATCGCGGATCAGCTCCGCGTTGCGTTGGCCATCAACGAAGTTCAATGTTTCATATGCGTATTCCTCGCCGGCGCCCCAGAGGCCCTGATAGCCGAGCGGCTTCGGGGTAAACACCGGCGAGGCGCGCGGCTTTTTTCGAGAGGGAGCCCGTATGTGCACAAGATTTTCACAACGAGTGCGCTTTCTTCGGGTCACGCGGCTCGGGTTAAGGGCGTACGAAGCGGGCCAGCAGCTTGCGACCGCGAGCCCGCATGGCGGGGGTGCCGCTTCGCGTGAGCCGGTCGAGGAGTTCGATCGTTGCCGGGAGCAGTTTGTCGTCAGCGACGGCCAAGTCTGCGAGCCCCTGCATAGCAAACGTCTTCACAATGGAGCTGCGATCATCGAGATAAGTCCGCAGTATGGAAGCGGCATGCGCGCGTTCCGCCGGCGTCAACGAAAGTCGCGGAACCATCTGTGCCAGATGCCAACGCAGCTCTTGCTCTTTGGTTTCCGCCAACAATCCCAGTAACTCCGCCTTAAATGGCCGAAGAAGCTTCGGTTTTTGTAGGGAAGCTTTCTCTGCGGCATCGGCGGCCCGCATCCGCACGACTGCATCCTGGTCCCACATGCCTTTGATCAACCCGCGAAACAATGCAGGGTGCGCCAGCACCATCGCGGCGACAGCATCGCTGCGTCCGATCGAGCGACGGTCTCCGCCCGAGAGCAGGGCCAAGACGCTCTTGTTATTGCGGGGCGATGTGGGACTCATAGAGAGTTCGCTTACCGCAGTAGCACTCTATCCCCAGGATTTTCTGCGTTCACTCCGGGAAAAATGTCAAAGACATAATCGTGCGCCGCCAGCGCAGCCTGGCTCAACGTGCCTGCTTGCACGCGCTTCACGGCTTCGTCGCGCAAAAGATCGAAGATCGCCTCCACCAATTGCGCGCGTTCTTGCGCGCTTGCCTGTCCGACGACAAAGAGCACGCGCGCGCTGTGCTGGATGTAACGCGGAGAAAGCAGCTGCTTCTTAAGTATGTCCATGATGACGTCCGCTTTGCTGCGATCAAAGCGGCCGGGATCGCCACGGCGGTCCTGCTCGGCGAAGAACGCGCGAGTCCATTCGTTGTGATAGTTCCACAACTTGTTGAACAGCTCGCGGGTGAAGCGGGTTCCGGCTTTGATGTGGTCGGCATTGGCCGCCGGCTCCACGCCGTCCTCGGTCAGCGCCGGACGCTTCAGGTAGCCGTCCTTGGTGATCGCAGCCTGATGACGGAGCAGGGTCCACAACCAGGAAACGTCGATCCGGTAGGTGGCCAGGTCATTCATGAAGCGCAGCTTCAGTTCGTAGTCGTCAATGGCGGCGGCGAAGTTGCCGTTGAGAATCTGGAAGCCGTAATTTGCCGCCATATAGAACGCGTGTTGAATGCGCTCGATGGTGATTTCGCCCTTGGGCACGCCGTAGATCGACTCCCAAAGCTGCGGGGTGAAGAGTTTTTCCGGCGCGTCCAGCGATTCTTTGGCAATCACCTGCGGCGTGATCTTGCCCTGGTCGTTCAGAAGGCCTCGTGACTGAAGCACGCTTCTTTCAGCGTCACTGAGGCCGCTGGCGACCGTGGGCACAGCCTGGTTTTTTACCTGCACCATTTCTTTAGGAGCATCGAGGATAGCCTGGAGTTGCGCGACCGGCGCCCGCAGCGGCGCGTTGCCTGCGGCCACGTAGTCAGGCTCGGGGCTGGCGACCCAGCTCTGGCGATAGCAGTCGTACAGACGCCCTTTCACACGTTTGGCCAGAATGTCGTCGAGCGTCGGCTGCCGGCCGGCCGTTAGCGGTCCGTCAGGCGTCGGCTGGTCGGGAACCGGCTGGTCAGGAACCGGCTGGTCAGGAATAAAGACGAGGCCCAGCATGCGTTCGCGCAGCTTATCGATCACCATGGCGCGAAGGGCCAGCGGGTTGTAGCGGGACCGGCCATAAGGATCACCCGGCTGATAGATCATCACCGCGGCCATGCCGCCGATGGGAG
Organism: Candidatus Angelobacter sp.; assembly: GCA_036521855.1. Classification (GTDB taxonomy): domain Bacteria; phylum Acidobacteriota; class Terriglobia; order Terriglobales; family Acidobacteriaceae; genus Angelobacter. The sequence continues at coordinate 28,129 of DATDGY010000087.1, read as the reverse complement.
CCGCGTTTTCGAGTTCACCATTTTTCGTCCCCGCCATGAGCATCATCAGCGCGTTGTAGCGCTGGTAGGCAATCATGACCGGCGCCGCCATGTTGATGGACTGGGGATCGGGATAGACGCCCTGAGGATCGTCCTTCCACATCTCCATCAGGCTGCCCAGGTAATCCCAGCGTCCAACGTTGGTGCCCAGCAGCCGCCGCCGCAGGACCCACGCGATCGCCGGCAGCGTTCGTCCCGCATTGCCTTCTTCGTACAGGACCTTGATCTTGAGGGTCCCCGCCGGAACGCCAATCATGCCTTCCAGGCGCGACAGCAGCTTCTCAATGATTAGCGCTTCTTCCGGGGTTTGGATCTTGGGGATGTAGTAATAGACCCCGGTGCCAAGGCGTTTGAGGGCATCGTAGTTGTTGAGGGTCCACAGGACAGCGATCACCACCACCGCCGGCGCGGGCTGACCGTCTACGGTTACATGGTCATAGTTGATGTGGATTCCGGGCGGACGTCCAAATCGGGTGGGCCACTGTGCCGGCGGTTTGTTGATCCTGTATTCGCGCTTCTTGCCCTTCTTGACTACTTCGTATGGACGGCCGGTCCAGCGGCCATCGAATATCTCTTTCGCATTATGCAAGGCGGCGAAAATCCCTACCGGCTGATTGGCTGGCGTGCCATCAGGCTGAAAGTGCGGGGGCGAGGCGTCTTCAAAGTCCGGCATGTTCATGGGAGCGGGGCTGTTCAGGGCATTGAAAGCCATGTCCAACGGATGCCAGGGCCCAGTCAGCTCCAACCCGGCATTGCGCAGAGGATGGGCGTCGGCGGGGATAGGGACTTCGTCATTGAGCCGCCAGCGCCACTGGCTCTCGCGTCCGAGAAAGTTGTCAATCATGCCTTGGACGATCTGGCGCCAGGTCAAGAATTGGCCGGTCACCGGGTCTTCGAATTTGACATCCCACTTGGGCCAGCCGTATTTCTCCCGCACAGGCGCCGGGGACGCCAGTAACTCCCGCCGCGCGCTCAGGGCGGCGGCGATCGCCGGACGCAACTCCCGGCTGAGTGTGGTTATCGCGTCTTCAATGTTGACGTCGCGGCCGTTGACTTTTTTGGCGCCGAACAGCTCGGGGAACTTTTGGAGAATGTCGTCGCGAACCATTGGCGAGGGCTCCTCAAATCTTTTTATCAGAAACTCGTCCCGATCAACAAAACCTCACCACCGATCACCCCTTGATGTACCTCGATCCCGCGTCCTGAATCAGCGCGAATCAGCCGCATCCGTGTGGATTAGCGGTAGCGCTTTGGGTCGGAATCCTTTTCCATGTGAGGGAATCCAATGGATGGGCGAATCTAGCCAAATCGGGCCAAATCCGCTAAAATAAAGCTCTTACAACGAAAGGTTTAGAGGCAAATGAAGGCAGCGATCCATCCCGCATACAAAGAAGTCCGCGTGCACTGCGCTTGCGGCAACGTGTTTATGACCAAGTCTACCCATAAGGGCGATATCAGCCTGGAAATCTGTTCCAATTGCCATCCGTTCTTTACCGGCAAGCAGAAACTGGTGGATACCGCCGGACGCGTGGAGCGCTTCCGCCGCAAATACGCCAAGTCGGACGCTGGCAAAGCCGAGGCAGCCAAGAAGTAACGCGGCAAGTTTTTCAAGGCCTCCGCCGCGGCGGAGGCTTTCCTCTTTTGTCTCGAGCGGAGCGAGAGATCCCTATAACCTGAAAGGCTTGGGGCTGACCACTTCCGAGTCTTGATTCCTGGCGGAAACTGAGACAATATGGGTGGGAATAGGGCTCCCTCGCTCCGCTCGGGATGGGTAAGATAATGCATAAATTCTGGGAAACCCCGGCAGCCACCACCATCGCCCCGGAAGGCGCGAAGGTGCCGGAGTCTCTCCAGATTGGCAGCGTGCACATTGCCCCGGCCACCATCCTGGCGCCCATGGCGGGCGTGACTGACACTGTCTTCCGCCGCTTCATCCGCAATGCCAGCTTCGTGCGCAGCGCGGGTGAAGTTATGGCCGCACCCCAGGGAGTCGGCTCAGAGGCAACTTGCGCGTTGTTTCAGGCGCAGAAGAGTGCCGCACCGGAGCAGTGCGGTCCAGCGGTTTTCGAAAGAACGTCCTGCGGCCTGCTCATGACCGAGTTCACCTCGGCCGACGGACTGTTTCGCACCCGCGAATCCAAGCGCAAGCGGTATCTGCACTTCTACGACGACGAGCATCCTATCTCAGCGCAGCTCTTCGGCAGCGATCCGTATACGCTCTCTGAAGCGGCCAAGATCGTGGAAGACGCCGGCTTTGACCTGGTGGATCTGAACCTGGGCTGCCCGGCGAAGCGTGTAATCAAGTGCAACGGCGGCTCGGGCCTGCTCAAAGACCTGCCGGTGATCAAGCGCATTTTCGAAGCGGTGCGCGCTGCCGTGAAGATTCCGTTCACGGTGAAGTTCCGCCTGGGCTGGGACGACGACAACATCGTCTGCGTGAACCTGGCGCGAATGGCCGAAGACTGCGGCTTGAACGCCGTGGCGCTGCACGCGCGCACCCGCGAGCAGGGCTACAGCGGCAACGCCCGCTGGGACTGGATTGCCGCGGTCAAGGCCGCGGTTGCGATTCCGGTAACCGGCAACGGCGACATTCGCACGCCCGAGGATGCGGTCGCTATGGTGGCCCAGACCGGCTGTGATGCAGTAATGATCGGACGCACCGCGGCATCCAATCCATGGATTTTCCGCCAGATCCGCCAGCACGCTGATACCGGCCGCTACGACCAGCCGACGGAAACCGACCGCTACGAAATGATCCGCACGTATTTCCAGATGCTGCTCGATGAAACCGGCCACGGCTCTCCGGGCAAGATGAAACAGTTCGTAGCTTGGTTCACCCACGGCGTTCCCAACGGAGGCGCCTTGCGCAAGGCCGTCTATTCCGCCAAGGAAGGCGCGGCAATCCTAGCCAGTCTGGAGCAGTTCTTTGACGAGCTGCTGAGTCGCGGCCCGGCAGAAACCGTCTATGTGGCGTCGCTCCCGCTGGCCGAGGATCTCCTGCCCGCCTGCGGCGATTGAGCCGCATTCACCGCTGCCGGCCATCACCTAAGCGGCTCCTTTATAGCACCCAAGTCATAGTATTCGGCTAGGTTAGGAGAAGTTCCGCAAGACTTTCCCGGAAAACCGTTCTACAATGCAGCGCAAGTACCCGCACTTTTAGATACTACCCATGGAATATGTAGCGTTCATTCTGGCCGCCTGGGCGTTGATCTATGCCTTTGTCATAGAGAGCCGTCGTCGACGTAATATGGAGTCCGTCGGCGGGAATGTTAAGACGCTGCAGAGCCAACTTGCAGCCGCCGTAAAGATCATCGAACAGCTCGAAGAGCGCCTGCGGGGTGGCCTGGCGGCCGCGTCCCCGGCGTCGAGCGGGCAGTCGGCTCCCGTGCCCATCACGGTGCCTGCACATTGCGCAGAGTGCGGCACGGCGCTGGCAGCCGCCGCACAATTCTGTGTCCGGTGTGGCACTCCGGTAGCTGCTGCGAAGTCAATCGACAAGCCGTTGGCAACTCCGCCGCCCGGCGCGGAGCGAACTCCGGCGGCTGCGCATACCGCGCCGGCGTACTCGCCTCTGGTGGTTCCAAAGCCCGCTATCCCGGCGACAGAGAGACCTGCGCCGCCGGTTACACCGGTACCGGCAGTTGCGCCTCCCCCACCTCCTTTACAACCGCGACCTGCCGATGTAACTGCGCACGTAGCCCAGCCGGAAAGCAAGCCGGCGAGTGCGCCAGCTCCGGCGACATCAACGCCGGTACGGCCGGCCATTCCCGCATACAGCGCAGCGGCAGCGGGTGCGACGGCAGGTAGTGTACCGTCGCGGCCAACGACACCCGGCAGGAGCGCGTCTGCGCCCGTTCCGCTGCGGACCACTCTTCCCAGCGGCGGACCAATATTCTCGAGCGTCGCCAAACCTGCGCCCAAGAAGCCCGCGCGTTCTTTCGAAGAAGTTCTGGGCATGAAATGGCTCCCGGTGGTCGGGATTACGGCCGTGGTTGTCGGTGTTGGTTTCCTGGTCGGATCACAATGGGGCGTTTTCCCTCCGTGGCTGCGTGTCCTGATCCTCTACGTGGCAGGTCTGGGGCTGCTCGTGGGCGGTATTTACCTGGAACGGAAGGTCCGCTACCGCTTTCTTGGGCGCGGCTTGATCGGCGGCGGTTGGGCGGTGACGGCGCTCGTCACCTACGCGATCGCGAACTTGAACCCGTTGCTGGTGCTGCCTGACAAGAACGTCGATCTGTTTCTGCTCCTGGCAGTGATCGGCGCTATGGTGTGGCACACACTCAAGTACAACTCTCAACTTGTGACCGGCGCAAGTTTTCTGCTGGGCTTTCTAGCTATCGGCATGAACCCGTCGCCGCCTTACAATCTGATTGCCGGCGCCCTGCTCATCACCGGCATGACCGTGATCGTGGTGCGCCGCCAGTGGTTCGAGCTGGAAATTTTCGGCATTCTGGCCAGCTATGCGAACCACTTCTACTGGCTCTATAGGGTTTATGAGCAACAGGGCGGGCGGGCAATGTTCCCCCACCATGGCGCCAGCGTGGCTCTGGTGATCGGGTACTGGGCCATCTTCCGCACATCATATCTATGGCGCAAGATCGCCGGCAAAGAACAGGAGTCTGTCTCCACCTTCTCTGCCTTGCTGAATCCAATCCTGTTTCTGATCGTCATGAAATACCAGGGCTTCCACCCGGAGTGGGCCTGGTGGGTACTGCTGGCGATGGGAGCGGTTGAATTCCTATTGGGCCAGCTGCCGGTTTCGCGACGCCGGCGCGCGCCCTTTCAGATTCTCTCCAGCCTGGGCGTTACGCTCATGGTGGCCTCTCCCCTGGTGAAAGGCTCGGGCAATGCCCTGGAGGTGATATGGCTGGCCGGCGCCGAAGCCTTCCTGCTGGCGGGCATCTTGACCCGTGAGCGCTTGTTCCGCGCCTTTGGGCTGATTATTTCTTTTTTGGTGGCCTTGTACGCAGTTGCCCTCCGAATTCCTCCGCTGGCGCAGAAGATTGCGAATGGCCAACCTCACCATGACGGACAAATCGTCCTGGTGCTGGCGGTGATCGCAGCGGCGCTCTGGGCGAACGCCCACGTCACTCGCCGTTTCTGGTTGGATTTGTTCGCGGAGGAGCTCGAAACTCTGTCGCTCAGCTCTCTCTCTTTCATTGCCAGTCTCTTTGCTGTGGGCGCGGTGTACGCATACGTCCCTGACAACACAGTGGCCGTGGTGCTGGCGCTCCTTGTTGCCTGGCTGGCCGGTACGGGGAAGTTGTTCTCGATCGCGGAGATGATTTATGAGGCCCATTGGGTCGCGGCCGTGGCCTTCATCCAGGTGATAATCGCAGACTCGTCTCTAGCGACGAAGTGGAAAGGCATTCCCAGTCGCATTCTGGCATTTGCTTCGGTCGCGGCACTGCTCTACCTGAGCTCGCGCTTTGTGCGTCTCTCGGAGACGCGGGGTAAGGCGATCTTATTCGGCGCCTACGCATGGGCAGCCACGGCGTTGCTGACCATCCTGATCTGGTATCAGGCCGCGCCTTGGGCTGTAGCCGTGTTGTGGATCGTCCTGGGACTGGCGCTGTCCTTGATCGGGCAGACTCTGAAACGCACGGACTTGAAGTGGCAGGCGTTCGCGCTCGTCCTGCTCTCCAGCACGCAAGCGCTGATCCTCAACATAAACGTGACTGCGCCCTTGTCGGGGAATCCAGCGGCGACACTGTCTCACATCACATACCGGCTGCTCTCTGTCGCATTGATCGCACTGGGCATCTACCTGCTCGCGCTCTGGCCTCCACTGCAACAACTCCGGCCGGTCTATACCGGGATCGGAACGTTGCTGGTCACGCTGCTGGCTTACAAAGAAGCGCCTCAAGCCTGGACCGCGGTGGCTTGGATCGTGCTTGCGCTCGCGTTGTCTGCAGCGGCCCTGTGGTTCAAACAGGTCGACCTTAGGTGGCAGGCGTTTGTCCTCGTGATCTTCTCATTTGCGCGGACACTGGTCGTCAATTTCGACCTCACAGAAACCTTTCACTCGCTTAGCCTGCGTCTGATCTCCGTGAGCTTGACCGCCTTGGGCATTTATCTGTTGGCACGATGGGCTCCGCTACCGCAGATCAGGCCGGTCTATTCGGTGGCGGGAACATTCCTGCTGGCCTACCTGGCGTTTAGGGAAGCTCCGGCTCAATGGACAGGGGTGTTCTGGGTCGGTCTTGCCTTGGTGCTGTGCGTGGCGGCCCGCTGGTGGAAGGACCGTGCGTTGCTCTGGCAGACACACCTACTGGCGGCGCTGGCCTCCGGTTGGACTTTCTACCTCTTCTACGATCCACAGTATCGCGGCACCTACCGGCAGCTGATCGCTGTTTCCATCACCGCGATCGTGCTCTACGCCCTGGTCTGGCTCACCAAGATTGCGGGCGTGATTGAAGATGAGCGCAGCTGCCAGGCCTATGCCTGGGCGGGATCGTTGTTGTTGAGCTGGCTGGCGTGGTATCAACTGCCGCCCAACTCAGTCGCGCTGGCGTGGGGTATGTTCGCTCTGCTGCTCTTCGAGTTCCCCGATCTGGTTGGATCGCTGAAGATCGGCGTCACCCCGTGGGTTGCCGCCAGCTGGCGGGCGCAAGCCTACGTTGCGCTGGCGGGCGCCTTCGTACGTGTTTTCATCGCCAACTTCAACGTGGTCGGATGGGCCCCGGCCCTTATCGTGGCTTGCCTAGCCGCGATCTACTTCTTCGTCTATTGGGAATTGGGAAGACGAGAGTTATCCCGCCTCGAAAAAGACATTCATGTGCAGTTTTTGGCGGCGTGCCTCGGCACTGCGACGCTGGCCGCTATCGCCCGTTTTGAGTTGCCGTCCGACGCTGTCGTCATCGGCTATGCGGGGCTGGTCGCGGGCACTCTCCTGATAGCGTGGCTGGCGCGCCAGCAAACCTTTCTGTTCCAGGCACTGGTGATGCTGGGGGTCGCCGCTTTCCGCATCTTCATGAACAACTTCCAGCACCTGCATGAGCAGTTCGGCTCCAGCCTGAGCGGTTCTATCTGGGCCATCGCGTTGCTGGCTTGCGCTGTGCCGCTGGCTTTTCAGGTGCGCAAGAACGGACAGGCGGCCAACACTCCGCGCTGGTTCAGCGTTTTCGCGCTTCATCCTGAACAACCTCTGTTCTTTGTTCCAGCGGCGCTGCTGGTGGTCCTCCTCTTCTTGAAGCTCTCCGGCGGCAAACTCACGGGCGCATGGGGAGTCGAAGGCTTTGTTCTGTTCGTTTTGGCGCTCTTGGCTAAAGAACGCAGCTTCCGTTTAACCGGGTTGTGCTTGATGCTGCTGAGCATCTGCAAGCTGGTGTATGACACCTTCTATTTCGACGACCCGCAGATCCGCTACATGACGTGGATCGGCGTAGGCATTCTGATCCTGGTAGTGGCATTTCTCTACGGCAGAAACCGCGAAGCCTTGCGAGATTACTTATGAAGCGCTGGCTGGCGATGATTCTGATTCTTTGCGCCTCGGGAGCGGCGCTGTACTACTCGCAGCGGCACAAGACGGAGACGCACGTAGGTCCGGAGGCCGTGCTCAACGCCGTGGCCGAGACGCAGCGGGAAATCAGTCGTGTGCCTGCCCGCCTGACCCGGCTTTCCGACGACGATGAGATCCGCATCGGCGACGGTATGGCCCAAAACTATCTGGCGCGGCGGGGACCGCTCTCTGCCGGAGATCTTGCGCTGGAGAATTACATCGCCGGCGTGGGCACGACCGTCTCTGCGCGCGCCCGCCGCAAGCTCGACTACAGGTTCCACTACATTCCTGCGGCCTACTTCGTCAACGCTTTCGCCCTGCCCGGCGGACATGTCTTCATCGGCAAGGGCCTGCTTCAGCTCACGAAGAGTGAAGACGAACTGGCCAGCGTCCTGGGGCACGAGGTGGAGCACATCGACAACTACCACTGTAATGAACGGGTGGCACTGCAACATCTGCCGCTGGGCGAATTGATCGCTCTGCCGGTAGCGCTTTTTCAGGCAGGTTACAGCAAGGAGCAGGAACTGGAAGCCGATCGCGACGGCGCCGACCTGGCAGTCCGCGCCGGCTATTCGCCGATGGGCGCCATCCACTTGTTTCAGACCTTTGCCCGCCTGGACCGCGAGCATGGAAGCAAAGCCGAGAGCCCCGCCCAGGATCCGGGCCAGGAACTTTCTCAAGTGGCCATCGAAGGGATCGAAGGCTACTTCCGCTCACATCCGCTGCCGGCGGAGCGCGAAGCACAGATACGGCGCATCATGACATCGGAAAACTGGCCGCAGCCGCCAGAACGGACGCTGCGCATAAGGCCTGAACCGGGGCAAAGCGCGGCTGCGAAGCCCCAAGTCTAGGGCCTCTTATCAGCCCGAAACCGCGTGATCAAGTCCTCCATGTAAAGCACAACGGCGCGTCCATCCTGCTCGCTCATGCTCTTTAAACGGGTTGCCAGCCGCGCCTGCGGATCTTTGTTCGCGGCCAGACGCGCCAGGAGTGTGGTGCCGTCGGGGAGCTTCTTGGCTGCATCCGCATCATGACACTTGCCGCAGCGGCTGACAAAAACCTGCTTTCCTTGCTCGCGCAGAGCCGCTTCATTGGACGGGGGCGAAGGTGATTGGGCCCAAAAGTAAATCGCCGGCAAGGCCGTGATGATGGCGACAAACGCAGATGCCTTGATCTTCATCATCGACCTCCTCTTAAAGATGAGACGCGACAGACGGCAAAGCGTTAGGTCAGATGTTTCTTCTCCGCAGAAGCAGCGACTGTACGCCATTCATCGCTGCGGACGAAGCCCAATACAGAACTACAGCGGAAGAGAGACGCCAGGCCAGCACAACCGTCAGGATGGCCGGCAACACCGTGGTGAGCACACGCGATTGTTCGGGAAGGCGCGGCGCAACCAACGACGCCACCAACGTGATAGCTCCAGCCGCCAGGGCCAGCATTGCGTTCGGCTGGCCTAGATCGCGAACCCATAGGAGACGGTGCCCCTGAGCGAACCCGCGCCGAAGCGCCGAATACAATCCAGTCCCCACCAGCGCTTGCACGGCGCCGCCAGCCAGGCTGCCGCCGTCAACTGGCTTTACGCCGTTCGCGCGATACAGTTCGGCGAGCTTCTCGGCTAGTTGCTTGGGGTCGGCCCGGTAGCGTTTTCGCAGCCGGGCAATGTTGTCGCGCAGACTGTGCAGGATCTTCTGTTGCGCCTGAGCGTGCCTGGCCATGCGCAGAGTCAACGGCAGCAGCGCCAGACGTGTGATCACAGAAACGGTAATGATGGCTAGTCCGAGGTTGCCACCGTACATCTGGGCCAGCGTGCACAGCAGAGCTGCCAAGAGTCCCACCAGAGCATCCCAACCCGGCATAGATCACCTTCTCTTTCGTCCAAGGGAAATTATATTCCTCAGCCAGGTCCACTCGCCCGCCGCGGCGTCGACTCCGAAGATCGATCCAGGGTCATCCACGCAACGACCGCGCTCACGCCCGAAAGCAATGCCGAGAGAAGCATGACCGCTCGGAAGGCGGCGACAAACGACTCATCGATTGCGAGCCGGGCCTGCTTCTTCTGCTGCTCGTCGAGACTGCCGGGAAGCTGTATTTGAATGAGCCGGTTTCGCTGCTGGTAGATCGCTTGACGTTCGGCGGCAGGCAGGCTGCTATCCGCAAGGGTCCTCTTCAGTCCGGCGGCGAACACTTGAAGCAGGATCACGCCGCAAACCGCTATCGCCAGTAAGGACGCGATTCTCGAAATCGAATTGTTGATCCCGGATGCTGTCCCGGCCTGGCTCTGGTCAACTGAATCCATGACCGTGGTTGTCAGAGGCGCGACCACGCACGCCATTCCCAGGCCGAGCACGATCATGGCGGGAAAGAAGGTGGTCCAATAATTTCCGCCCAAGCCGGGACGCGCGAAGAGCGCGAAGCCCGCTGCGGTGATCAACGAACCGACGGCCAACGGCAGCCTGGCTCCATAACGCGCGATCAACCCTCCCGCCCATCTCGAGAGGAAGAACATGATCAGGATGAAGGGCAGGTTGGCGGCTCCGGCCTGGGTAGGCGTGTAGCCTTGGACCTGGATCAAGTTGAAGGGCAGGAAGAAGAGGATCGTTCCCAGCGCGGCATAGAGGAACAGCGTAAGCAGATTGGCTCCGGCGAAATTATGTGAGCGAAAGAGCTTCAGCGGCATCAGCGAGGATCGGCTCCTGGACTCGACCAGCAGGAACGCGGCAAAGGCTAAGAGCGCCGCTGCCAGCGATCCCCACACTCGCGGCTGCCGCCAGCCATAATTCGAGGACTCGATCAAGCCGTACACCAGAGTGCCGAGGCCGAGGGTGATGAGCATCGCGCCGCGCAGGTCCAGCCGTCCTCTGTTCGGGTCGCGGCTCTCCGGGACGCGCCAGTAGCAAATCACCAGAACCAAAGCGGCAATGGGCAAGTTGATGAAGAAAACCCAGCGCCACGAAAGATGTTCCACCAACCAACCGCCCAATACCGGACCAACTGCGGCGGTGATCCCGGTGAACGCCGACCATGTGCCAATGGCCCGGCCACGCTGGTCCGTCGGGAATGACGCGCTGATGATCGCCAGGCTGCCCGGCACCAGAAGGGCGCCGCCTACGCCCTGTACGGCGCGGGCAAGAATGAGCTGCCGGATGTCGGGCGCCAACCCGCACCATACAGAGGCGGCGGCGAAAATCGAGACGCCCAGGCAGAAAATGAATCGCCGCCCGTATAGATCGCCCAGGGCGCCGCCCGCGAGTAGCAGCGCCGCCAGCAAGAGCGCATAGGATTCCACCACCCATTGCACCTGCGACAACGTGGCGTGCAAGCCAGCCTGAAGGCTGGGCAGGGCCACGTTAACGACCGTACCGTCAATAAAGGCCATGCTCGACCCGAGCACGGTGGCGGCCAGAATCCACGGACCGCGAGCGCGGGTGGAGGATGGAACGACCGGGGGCGCCGGCGTGAGCGTCGTCTCACAGGGATACCTTACTGAGCTGCTCATCCCTTATCCATCTCCTTGATTAGCCTCCACAGTTTAGTGCCACGCAGGCGTGGCTGTCTTTCGCGTAGTATTTCTGGATGGAAAAGGCCATGAACCTGAAAAAGCGTTGCCCGTGGGCGCGAACCGAACTTGAAATCGCCTACCATGACCTCGAGTGGGGCGTGCCTCAACACAATGACCATGTTCTATTCGAGTTCCTCATCCTTGAGGGCGCGCAGGCCGGCCTGAGCTGGTCCACGATCCTGGCCAAGCGCGACGCTTATCGCCGAGCCTTCAGCAGCTTCGATCCTGCGAAAGTCGCGCTTTATGGCGCACGGGAGGTGCGGCAGTTGATGTCGGATACGGGGATCGTGCGCAACCGCCTGAAAATCGCAGCCACGGTGGCCAACGCCCGGGCATTCCTGCAGGTTCAGAAGGAATCGGGCAGCTTTCATACCTACATCTGGCAATTCGTGGGCGGACATCCCATGAGAAAGACGCGGCGCGCCATGGCGCAACTCCCCGCACTTACGCCCGAATCCGACCGGATGAGCAAAGACCTGCTCCGCCGCGGCTTCAAGTTCGTCGGGCCGACCATTTGCTACGCCTACATGCAGGCTGTAGGCATGGTGAACGATCATCTCGTCTCCTGTTTCCGCTATAAAGAGATCAAGCAGGAGAACAAGGCTGCAAATTCGCCCAGCTGATTTCACCGGCAATGAACGTTTCCGGTATCTAACGCCCGTCTGCCATTTCCTGCTGTAGATCGATCAGAGGCTGCTCGTTGACTTGAATCAGACCTTGCCGCGGCTGGTCCAGGTCCATGGTCACGGCCAGCACCGCGGCGATGCAGGCCGCGAGCAGGCCCAGGGAAAAGGGATGGCGACGGCCTCCGATACCGAAGGCGTAGCCGACCTTGAGCGCGGCCAGCAACCCCACGAAAATGTCGACCCAGAGGACGCCGTCCGGAACGTGGATCTGGAGAGCATTCCAGCGGGAGTTTTCGAGGTCAAAGGTCTGGTTCAAAGACTGCAGCAGCAGTCCCGCGGGCACCGAGCGCGTATCCTTCTGGGAAAACGCCGCGGCTCGCGACCAGAGTTCGACTTGCAATCGCCGCGTGCGCTCCCTGGATCTCCGAAGAAGACCGGGATCGATGCCGGCGTCGAAGTAGTGGAGCTTGGCGTCGACATACTCACGAAGAAGGTTGGCCAGTTCGGGCCCCTCCGGCGGGGGGACCAGCTGACTGCGCCAGTATGAGGTGCCAATCGCGTTGCTCTCCTCAATCACCAGTTGCCGGCGTCCGTCAAAACGCGATACCGCCATCACCAGCGTGAAGGCCAGCAGCAGGCCCAACACGCCCAGGACGGCGGCCTCTACCGCGTTGATCCTTTTTCTGGTGTCTTCGTAAAACCTGACCCGCGAAATGCGCCCCAGCCGGAACCCGGTTTCGCCGGCAATCACCAACAGCGCGAAGAACACCAAGCCGAAGGTCCACGCGTGGAAGGCGTAGAGAAAATCGGCGATAAGAAGTGTGTGTGGCGCTATCACCCGGTTAGAGGGATGACCGTTGATCGGATCTGGGTTGGTTACTTCCCAACTTGTCCGCGCCAGCGGCGCGTTAGCTCGCGGGCCGCACACGGCCAATCGGGAAATTGGAATTGAAAACCCGCCTCGAGCAAGCGCCGCGGAACTACGCGCCGGCTCTTGAGAATCAACTCCGTCTCCGTACGCAGAAAGAATGTGCCGATCTCCAGCATCCATTGGGTCGCCGGCAGGGAAATGCGCGCGCCGCAAGCCCGGCGAAGCGCGTCCATGAATTCCGTGTAGGGCAGCGGGTTGGGCGAGCAGACGTTGATGCAGCCTTGCAACTCTTCGCGGTCGATCAGGAACTCGATGGCACTGATGAAGTCGGCATCGTGAATCCAGGAGACAAACTGCTTCCCCGAGCCGGCTCGTCCTCCGGGGCCCAACCGCGCCAGAGTGAACAACGTGGCGAAGATGCCGCCCCGTTGCGGGCTCATGGTCATGGCGCTGCGCAGGGCGATCTTGCGCGTGCCGGGTGTTGTGGCGGCAAAGAATTCGCGCTCCCAGTTGGCAGCCACATCGATGCTGAAATTCCAGGTATCGGGTGCTCCCGGTTCGTTGCCGCCCAGCGCCCCGGAAACTTCGTCCATCGGGCGGTCAAGAGCGTGCCGGTAGATGGTGGCGGTGCTGGCATTCATCCACAGGGTCGGCGGTCGCCGCGACTGGGCAATGGCCTGGCCCAGTGCGCGCGTCGAGTACACGCGCGATTCCATGACCTCCCGGCGATTCGCCGCGGTGTAGCGGCAATTCACGCTGCGCCCCGCGAGATTGATGACCACGTCCGCGCCCTCGATTTCCTGGACCCAGGCGCCCAGGTCGCGACCACTCCATTCCAGCACGCGCCATGGCGCCGGGCGGACGTGCCGGGCCAGAACAGTGACGGCGTGTCCCTGAGTGTGAAAATGCCCCGCCAAAACCCGACCGACCTGGCCTGTGCCTCCGGGGATCACGATGCGGAGGGGGGCGGAAGGAGTACGCGCTTGAGCTGAATTGAACATGTTCAAATTATCCCAAGGCAGAAGCCCTTGTGTCAACAACCTTGGCGCGCGCCTTGGCTGCGCTTCGTTCTACGATCGACTCGCCGGGTTCGCCCAGCGCCAATTCGCGCGGCCTACGTCCCTTGCGTCGCCCCTTCGATGAAGTTACGAAAACTACCGTGAAGATCTGTTAACGCCGGAAAAGAGTTGTTCTAATTCCCCGTCGGCCGCAACTCTCGGTGTGTTTTTGCGTTTCCTTCTGTAGAGGCTGGTTCGCAAAGTTGTTGCGGCGGCTGGTTCTCGGATCTGCGAATCATTCGCAGAGAGGAGCTTCAGAAATGCGACATCTCAAATATTTTGTCCTGTTGGCTGTCTTAGCGTTCCCGGCGGTTCATGCGCCCGCCCAGGTTGCATTTGGCGTGCAAATAGGCCCGGACTACGGTCTCTACAATCCTCCTCCGGTGTGTGCATATGGGTTCTATCCTTACTATCCATATGCGTGTGCGCCCTATGGTTACTGGGGTCCGCAATGGTTCGTCGGCGGGGCATTCATCGGCGCCGGCCCCTGGGATCACTTTTATTTCCGGCATCCTGAATTCTATCGTCGCTATTACCGGGGCGGATTCGAACACTTTCGTGGGGAACGTGGATTTCGCTCATTCGATCGTGACTTCCGCGGCGGCGACCATCGTTTCGTTGGCCGTGAACATGCCTTCCGCGGCGACGGTCGTAGCTTCGCTGGAGGGAACCGCGGGTTCCGTGGCAATGAATTCCATGGCCATACCGACCACATATCCCGCGGCGGTGGCGGCAATGCATTCCATGGCCGAGGAGAAGGCGGTGGAGGTCGCGGCGGACGCCGATAACTGATTCGCGTTTTCCCGTCGCGCGGGACCACGAAGCGGCTGGCAGCCAACGCTGCCGGCCGTTCTCTTTTACTGTCTTACTTGGGTTGCTCCGGATCCATGACCACGTGAGTAGCTACGTCGTTTAGCTGTCAAGGCTTTTCTGCACAAACGACACGGCATCGAACCCCGGCTCAGTGACGGGGCAAGCTGTAAACCACATCGGGCAACTGCGTTCCATAAGTAGCGTTGTAGCGGGCGATGCTCTTCACCGTGCAGGCGGCCAGGTTGCGGGCCGGCGGCGGTTGGTCTTTCAGCACGCCGGCCAGGTCGTCAAACAACACCTGCGAATAGTCGTAAACGGAGTGGCCAATCATTCCCGCCTTGAGCGAAGATGCGTCGATGGTATCCATTTCCTTGATAACCACGAACTGCTTCCTGGCATCTCCGGCGCGTGGCGTGCCGGCACGCAGCCACCCCGCGGCCTGGAGCGCCAGATCATGTTTGGATGCATAAAGAGTCTTCCGCAGAAACGGCCCGGAACGCAAAACCAGGTCCTTGAAGATCTCGGTATCCACATCGGGAGCAATCATGATGAGCTGCCCCAGGCGCTCCTGCGGGAGATTCAGACGGGCCAGCGCCCACAGCACCGCGCGGTTGCCCATACTATGGGCGACGATGTGGAGGACCGCACCGGGAGGAAGCGCTTGCACCAAATCTTGAATGAAATCTTTCAGATGTTCGATCGTCCACTCGTTGCGATCGTAGTCCGCGCCGTAGGCCGAAACCTTGGCAACGGAAGGCCAACTGTACGCGACCGGGATGGCCTGAATCCCAGTCCGCTCGACCATGCGCAGAGTGATCCCCAGGGATTCGTCGAACGAGTAGTTGAATCCGTGCACAAACAACACCACATCAGAGTTGGAGGCTCTGATTGCAGCGAAGAACGCGTCCGCTTCCAACGAAGCAGGCAACTCCTCCTTCAGCCAGACGGGGTTGGTGCATGCGGCCTCGTGGCCTGCTATGGGATCTTCGCACTTCACGCCATAACTCATGCGCGTCGCGGAAAGATTCAATTCACCGGAAAAGACAAGCTTCTCCCGCGATTCCAGGACGCGATCGGTAGCGAAAAAGACCGGCGCCGGGCGCTCCTCCGGCGCCGGAGGCTCGGGAACCCGCACCGCCCGGGGACAGGTCAACAGCGATTTGGCGCAGCCTGACATCAGACACACCAGCATTAGCACAGAGAACTCTGCCGCGTAGCGCAATCGCCGGGCTGATTTCACGCTGGTTTGAGGCTTCAAAAGATGGATTCTAAAGAGTCTCGGCAACGAAGGCCAGCCACAAGTTCCCGGAAAACACCGGTATTCAGCCCGAACGGTGGCGCGGCGGAGGGTATCTTTTAATGCTCTGTATACACCCTTGACGGGATGACCTATCACTCTTTGCAATGGCATCCATAGGTGGCTGCTATCTGCTTCATTTAAAGACCTCAATTAAGGAGTCTACGGTGTCCGTTCGTCGGTTGCTAACGACCTTTCTTTGCACGTCCTTAGGTGTCATGGTCCTGGTTGGCTATTATTCAGCGCCGGTGCACGCTGGCGACCGATTCCAGCCAGTCTCTCAGGAAGAGCTCCAGATGACGAGTGAGCCGCAGGCACCGGGAGCCCCTGCCATCATTTTGTTCCGCCAGGTAGACCGCGATGATACTGGCTTGACGGCTCATGAGGATAACTACTTCCGAATCAAGATCCTGACGGAAGAGGGGCGGAAACACGCGGACGTAGAGATTCCATTCGTCAAAGCAGAAGGAAATAATATCATAAATATCAAGGCGCGAACTATCAGGCCCGATGGCTCCATCGCCAATTTCGAAGGCAAGGCCTTTGAGAAGTCTATCGTGAAGGCGCAGGGCCTCAAGTATATGGCCAAGACCTTCACCCTCCCCGACGTCCAGGTGGGTAGCATCATCGAGTATTCCTACACGCAGGATTTACCCGAGTATGCTTTAGTTGACTCGCACTGGATTTTGAGTGATGAGCTGTTCACGAAACACGCGAAATTCTCTCTCAAGCCCTATATCAACACCGACAGCAACTACACCGTCCAGTGGAGCTGGCAGTTGTTGCCGGCGGGAACGGGTCAACCCAAGGAAGGTCCCGATCATATTGTCCGGTTAGAAGTCAACAATATTCCCGCGTTCCGGACCGAAGACTACATGCCTCCGGAGAATGAATTGAAGTCGCGGGTGGATTTCACCTATAGCGATGAGCCTCTCGAAAAGGATCCCAGCCAGTTCTGGAAGAAAAGAGGAAAGAAACTTAATGCCAGGATGGAGAGTTTTGTTGGGCAGCACAAGGCCATAGAAGAGGCTCTGGCACAGATTGTCTCTCCTAGTGACTCATCTGAGGTGAAACTGCAGAAAATTTATGCCCGCGTGCAACAGATTCGCAACACTTCCTACGAGGTTGAAAAAACCGAGCAGGAGCGGAAGCGCGCTAAGGAAAAAGAAGCCTCTAACGTCGAAGAGCTATGGAAGAGAGGCTATGGGAACGGCAACGATATTACCTGGCTTTTTCTGGCTTTTGCGCAAGCCGCGGGTATTGAAGCGTACGGAGTCGTGACGTCAGACCGCAGCAGGTATTTCTTCACTCCCAATATCATGGACGCCAGGAGGTTGTATCAAAATGTCGCCCTGATCAAGGTCAACGGCAAAGAGCTCTATTGCGACCCCGGTGCGGCATTCACACCCTTCGGGTTACTGGAATGGTCGGAGACCGGCGTTCAGGGCCTGCGCCTCGATAAGGACGGCGGCACATGGGTTCGGACCATGCTTCCTGAAAGCTCGGCGTCTCGTGTCGAGCGCCATGCAGAATTGACCATCGCAAGCGACACGGGCGGACTGGAAGGCAAGCTTACCATCACCTTTACCGGGCTTGAGGCCATGCAACGGCGTGGTGGAAGAAAGGAATGAAGATGAGGCGGGCCGGAAGAAGTTGCTTGAAGATCAAGCCAAAGAGTACATCCCTGCTGCCAGCGAAGTGGAGCTGACGAACAAACCGGACTGGGGTAGCTCCTCCTTACCGCTGGTTGCCGAATATAAGCTGAAAATCCCCGGCTGGCTCTCGGGAGCGGGACGAAGGGCGCTCCTCCCGGTGGGGATTTTCAGCGCAGCGGAAAAGCACGTATTCGATCACTCTGAGCGGGAACATCCGATCTACTTCAGTTTTCCATTCGAAAAGCTGGATGACGTGACGATCGCGCTGCCTCCAGGCTGGCAAGTCAACCATCTTCCGCCTGAGCAGGATGAAGGGAGCGGCAGCGCTGTTGGCTACACGCTCAAGATCGAAAACAACACGCAAATGCTGCATTTGACGCGAAAGTTACGGGTAGATGTCCTCTTGCTCGACGCAAAGTATTACCCGACGCTGCGGAACTTTTTTCAGGTGGTGAGGAAGGGCGATGAACAACAGATTGTCTTGCAACCAGGCGGAGCAAGCGGCGGCAACTAGCCGGACGGCAGCGCCGCTTTCCCGTTGGTCCGTCATTTGCGTCTGCTGCTTCTGCCTGCTGGGGTACGCTCCGCGGGCCGCAGCCGACGCGCCCCAGTGGATGCATGCGCTGGTCAACACGCCGCTTCCCGCGCACGACGAGAAGACTGACGCCGTGCTGCTGTACTCGGAAACCAGCGTCACCGTCGTTTCCGCCGACAAGATCAAGACCGTGGTCCGCGAAGCCTACAAGGTTCTCCGGCCCCAGGGCCGTGAGCGCGGCGATGTCATTGTATTCCTGAATTCCAACAAGAAGGTTACCAGCCTGCACGGCTGGTGCATCCCGGCGCAAGGCAAGGATTACGAGGTCAAGGATAAGGAAGCCGTGGAAGTTTCACCGCCTATGATCCCGGGCGCTGAGTTGATTGACGACGTCAAAGCGAAGGTCCTTCAAATCCCCGCTCCTGATCCTGGCAACATCGTGGGGTACGAGTACGAGGTCGAAGAACACCCCTTGGTCTTGCAAAGCGTCTGGCGCTTTCAGGAGGAGGTTCCCGTTGCGGAAAGCCACTACTCCTTGCAGCTGCCAGCAGGGTGGGAATACAAGGCATCATGGCTGAACTATCCGGAAACAAAACCAACGCAGGCTGGGAACGGCCTGTCGCCTTGGGCCTTAAGCAGTTTGAAAGCGCTCCGCGAGGAGGCCGACATGCCTCCGGTCGCGGGGTTGGAAGGCCAGCTGATCGTGGCCTTCTTTCCACCCGGCGGCGCCGCTCTCAACGGGTTCTCGAACTGGCAACAGATGGGGGATTGGTACCGCAATCTTACCAGCGGCCGGTTCGATGCTTCGGCGGAGATCAAGCAAAAAGCTGGCGCGCTGACAGCCGCGTATCCGATGCAGATGGACAAGGCGCGAGCGCTCGCCCGCTTCGTCCAGCATGACATACGCTACGTCGCCATCGAGCTCGGCATAGGTGGGTGGCAGCCACATCCGGCTGCGGACGTCTTCACCCATCGCTACGGCGACTGCAAGGACAAAGCGACCTTGATGCGTTCCATGCTAGCTGAGATTGGCGTGGATTCCTATTACGTCGTTATCAATACGGAACGCGGATCGGTCACACCCCAACTCCGGCGCATAACGGATTCAACCATGCCATCATCGCCATGAAAGTTCCCGGCGGCGTAGCCGATGCCTCCTTGGTAGCAACCATCGAGCATCCGAAGCTCGGGAAGCTTCTTTTCTTCGATCCCACTGACGAGTTGACTCCGCTCGGCCAAATTCGCGGCCCCCTCCAGGCCACCTACGGGTTGCTGGTCACGGCGGACGGTGGTGAGTTGGTGGAGTTGCCCAAGGAACCCTCCTCCCTGAACAGTATCGAGCGAAATGGCAAGCTGACCTTGGACGCGATGGGAAAGTTGCAAGGTGAGGTTGAGGAAACCCGTGTGGGCGACCGGGCCTCGTCGCAGCGCTGGGCGCTGCGCACCGTAACCAAAGAAAGCGAGCGGATCAAGCCGATCGAAACCCTGCTCGCGGGCTCGCTGGCAACTTTCCAGATCACCAAGGCCAGCATCGTGAATCTCCAGCAAACCGATCAGCCTTTCGGTTTCCGTTACACCTTCGTGGCGGCTAATTATGCGCAGAACGCTGGAAATTTGCTTCTGGTGCGCCCGCGCGTACTGGGCACCAAAGCGCGGGGCATTCTCGAAACCAAAGAGCCGCGAAAGTTTCCGATCGAATTTGAGGGACCGGTGCGGGACACGGACACGTTTGAAATCACGTTGCCACCCGGATACGAGGTGGACGAATTGCCCCCTCCCGTGGACGTGGACTTCGGCTTTGCCAGCTATCATTCCAAGACAGAAGCCAAGGGCAACGTGATCGGCTACACCCGCACCTTTGAGGTCAAGGAGCTGAGCGTACCTGTCAGCAAAGCCGACGAGCTCAAGAAGTTTTATCGTATTATCGCAGGCGATGAGCGAAACACCGCCGTGCTGAAACCTTCGAAATAGGGCTTGCCCGTGCGATGACACTTCTGCCCGCACGCGCCCTTACTTTTCCAGCGTTGTCTTGAACGTTCCCTGGTCCACCGCCGCGCCTTCCGAGCTTTTGGTGCTGTAGGTGCCTTCCAGCTTGGCGCCGTCGAACTTTCCTACCACGGTCGACGTCGCCTGCAATCCGCCGATGTTGAACTCATAAGCCAGGTCAAGTTTGTCGCCGTCCACCTTGATGTGGACAGTCTTGCACTTAACCTCCTGGTCGCCCAGGGTGAACGACACTTCGGCCGTCCATTCGCCCTGGGTCGCCGCCGGGGACAAGGCAATCTTGATGCCGCCGTCGCTCTGCTGGCCAACCCAGGTGCCGGAGTACTTGCCCGCCGGATTCGCGAACGCCAACGCCGTGAGAGACAACAAAGCGCAGAGTGAGAAAGCAAGAGAAAGGTATAGGATCAGTCGCCGCATGGTCCGCTATGCTAGCAAGATCGGACGGGCATCGCAACAGTCCCCAGTCCGATCGTCTGATTATCAGTGACAGCCGTCCAGAGATGTGTGTGGTTCGGGTTAGTCGGAGCATTGGCGAAGATACGGATGCCCCCGGCCGAGGAGAAGCAGTGCATTGAACGAATCGGCTATGGTTTCGCTTAACCGCCCGGATACCCTCGTTGTAATCTGATCCTTGTGAACCGGCCCCGGCGCATCTAAGGAGGACATATGAAAGACCTCCATCGCTCAAAACGTCTGGACTTCAGCAGCGTGGCATTGATAGCCGCGGCCATCGGCGCAGTCGCAGTTGGCGCATTCGCGGTCGGCGCGTTGGCCATTGGGCGGTTGGCCATCCGCCGCGTCCGGATCGATAGCGCTGAAATCCAGTCGCTTAAGATTCACGATCTCACCGTGACGCGGCTTCGTGCCGCTGAAGTCATTGTCAGCGACTCGCTCAGGCTGCCGGGAAGCGATGTCAAACACAAGCTCTCATGATGGAAGAAGCCACTCAGCTGAAGACGTCCAACAAAACGTTGACGGAGGAAATCATGTCACGTGAGTCGCGAATGCTCGCCCGTATCCTTCTGGTCGTTCTTCCCACTGTGATGTACGGAGGCTTGTCGCTTCTCAACATGCTCACCGGAAGTGTGCCGGGATATAACGACAATACGCTGCGGCACGATCTCTGGCGCGCCGGGCATGCGCACGCCGGCGTGTATCTCGTTTTGTCACTGGTCATGCTCCGATATGTTGACGAGGCGGTGCTTTCGCCCTTTTGGAAGTGGCCCGCCCGAACCGGCGCCCCGATTGCAGCAATTCTGATCCCCGCCGCGTTCTTCTTGTCAGTCGCTTCTCCGGCGGCGAAACAGCCAAATGGCTTGATGAATCTCGCGTACATCGGCGCACTGTTTCTCGCCGCCGCCGTTCTGAGCCTCGGCGTGGGCCTCATTCGTGGCGCACGCCGCATGGAACGATGACACGCGCAGCAGCACGAGGGAGAGCAAAATGGATGCGCCAAAGGAAATGAATCAGAGAGCCGACCTCCGCGATTATCTCGCCGCTGAACGAACCTTTCTGGCATGGATTCGCACGGGGCTGGCCTTGATGGGATTTGGGTTTGTTTTAGCGCGATTCGGGCTCTTCCTGCGAGAGTTCCAGGTCGCCCAGCAAATACTCTCGGGACAGTCATATGGGCTGTCGTTGTGGTTCGGCACTGCGCTCATCGCAGCTGGAGTCGGCGTGAATGTTTTTGCTGGATGGCGCTACGCCCGATTGATCCAGGAATTGGATCGCGGTGAAACGGGACGCTCGCGTCCTTCAACCCAGGCTGTTGCGATTGCGTTGTTTCTCGCATTGGTCGGGCTGGCCATGGCGATCTATCTGGTTTCGCTCGGCAGTTCTGTGAAAACACCTTCTGAAAAAAATAAGGAGACACCTGTGAAGTCAATGGCAGACAAGGGGATCATCAACAAGCTCAGCCATCACGCGGTGGATGAAACGGTCGCGAAGCTCAAGGGGATTCTGCAAGCGAAAGGAGTTACCCTGTTCGCGCTGGTTGACCACAGCGGAGAAGCGGCAAAAGTGGGACTGAAAATGCCTCCCACGAAGCTGCTGATTTTCGGGAGCCCAAAGGCAGGCACTCCACTGATGCTGGCGGCGCCCAGCAGCGCCATCGATCTTCCTCTTAAGATCTTGATCGCGGAAGATGGCGAAGGAAAGGTTTGGGTCACTTACAACAGTCCAGCCTATTTGCTGGCGCGGCACAGCCTGCCACCGGAGCTGCTGCAAAACGTCGCGGTGGTCGAAACATTGGCCACGAAAGCTGCTGAATAACGATGGAAGATAAACCACCTCCACCGGTTGGCTTTGACCCGCCAGAATCTGACCCAGGTTCGTCCGCTCGAATACTACCCAAATGGCGGATGCGGTCGGCTACGGCGCTCCTGCATAGTTGTTCCAGTGCGAAGGAAGGTGGAACAAATTATGGCAGAGAAAATATGGGCGGTATTGTCAAATGAGCTGGCAGGGGCGTCGGCCGACGCGGGTAGATCTGTGGTCTCGGTGCAGGGGCGGCGTCATCCTTCCAGCGGAATCGTCTTCACTAGCGACTCCGTGATCACAGTGCATCATGCACTGCGACGCGAGGAGGACGCTACCATCGTGCTGGCGCCAGGTCAGCGGATCGCTGCGCGTGTCGCGGGGCGCGATCCCAGCACGGATCTTGCGCTTTTGCGATTGGAGCAGCCGGTCAAGTCCCCGGTGGCGCTCTGGGACAAGGGCTCCGAGTTAAGAATTGGCGAATTGGTGCTGGCGCTTGCGCGGACGCGGCGCGGAAATATTGTTGCGAGTTCGGGGATTGTTTCCGGATACATCAACCAGCCTTGGCGGACCTGGCACGGCGGCGAACTGGACCGGTTTATTCGTCCTGATTTGAATTTCTATCCGGGGTTTTCCGGCGGTCCCTTGCTCAACAGCGACGGAGTGTTCCTGGGAATCAACACCGCCGGGCTGCATCGCAGCGGCATTACGATTCCTGCCGCTACAGTGGTGCGAGTTGCGGCCGAACTGCTGGAGAAAGGCCGGATCGAACGCCCTTATCTCGGGCTGGCGATGCAAGCCGCGCCCTTGACGGAATCTTTGCGTGCCAAGTTGAATCTAACAGCCACTGAGGGCCTTCTGGTGGTGCACGTTGAGCCTGGGAGCCCGGCCGAGAAAGCAGGCGTGCTCTTGGGTGACGTCCTGCTGGAATTGGGAGACAAACCGGTGGCTGATACTGACACAGTCCAGGACCAGCTTCGCTCCACGAAATCCGGAGGCGAGATCCAAGCCGTCTTCATTCGCGGCGGAGCTATTGTGAAGGCGAAGGTGAAACTCGAGGCACGGCCCGCCCGCTGAGTAGGCCGCAAAAGAAATGGAAGCTCTTACGAGACGACGACCGCACAAGCGAAATCCAGCGCGTATCTTGTTGGTCGCCGCCTCGTCAGCTCGCCGCGTGTCGCTCTCGGCATTGGCCGTCAAGAATTTCCGGCACGGTGACCTGGAGGTCGTCACCAGCTCCACGTTGTCCTCGGGACGTGTGGGCCGAGTTGCGGACAGCTTCGCGGACATTATTCTCGCCGACATAGACGGCCCGTCTCTGGCCGCGTCACTGGTCCGCTTCAAAGGCGAATCAGCATCTGCAGCGGGAACCGTGGCTTTGATCAACGATCCCGATCCACGATGGGTGCAAGCCGCTGTGAAGGCCGGGATCAACGCGGTTATTTCTCGAGAACCAAGCGGAGACGAGCTGCACTTAGCACTCGCCGCCGCGGACGCCGGGCTGGTTCTGCTGCACCCCACATCTGCGCGGGGCTTGGTTGCAGCCCACCTGCAGCCCTCCGATCTTACCTATGATCAGGAGCGGCTGACCGCTCGTGAATTCGAGGTGCTGCGGCTGCTGAGTGATGGTCTGGGCAACAAGGAGATTGCCTCACGGCTCGCAATCTCGGAACACACCGCCAAATTCCACATTAGTTCAATTCTGGGGAAACTGAGTGTCGCCACCCGGACCGAAGCCGTAAGCCAGGGAATCAGAAGAGGTCTGATTCCAATCTAGCATTTTCTTTTGGGCAAACCGATTCTGGTTACGCCAGGGCAATGAGGCGCTGCCGGCGCAGTATCTCGATCCGCAGTTTTAACCTGATTTATCGTTATTGAACAAACTGGTCGGGAAGAGAGGAGTTGAACCTCCGACCCCCTGGTCCCGAACCAGATTCAAACCCCTATTGAACCCTGTGGAATTCTGTTGTTCCTAATTGATTGATATTGAACCTGTTACAAATCGGTCGTTGAACGCTGTTGAACTGTTTGGTTTTTTGAGGATTTGACAGCTACAAAATCGCCTACAGCTTTTGAGTATGACGGGGATGTTTCCGATGAGATTATTTCCGGAGTGCCGACGATTCGCTACAGAGAGTTTCAGCTTCCCACCGATCAACGCTGTCAGTAGTCGGTGGTCATAATGATGGTCATGGCCACGGAGGCGGGGCGAACTTCTTTGCTCCCTGCTTCTGGATGAAATTGTCAAAGCTCCAAGAACGTCCTTGCGCCAAGAAATTTTCGGCGTAGGCTGTCGTCGCGAATCGAGTCGGCGAGTGATTGGATGACAGCACGCGCGCGCCGGAGAAGTTCCTCGCCCGTTGAATCACTCTTGGTGTGCCGGGACGCTTTCGCTGCTGCCCTCAGGACTTGCCACTCGATCATCGGGCACGGATTCCGCGCCAGCATATGCAGTGCCGCTTGATATTCGCCGCGCGCCTCCTCCATTCGCTCTTCAAGCGCCGCAATATCGCCCAAGAGTTTGTGCCCCCAGGCCTGGTACTTGCGCGCGCGAGGCATCTCTGCGGCCCGGAGACAGGCGGCGGCGTGCATAGACGCCATTTTCAAATCCCCTCGAACGATCCAGTAATGCGTCATCTCTGCCTGCATGCGGATGGCATAGCGCCAGCGGAACCATACATCCTGGTTGAAAAGTTGCTCGGCTTGCTGAAGGTGTTCAAAAGCCCGGCCGGGCTCGCCGAGTGCGAGATAGTCGTGGCCGAGGTTCACGTGCGCGTTGGCGCGCCCCTCGATCATGCCCATCTCCCGGGCAAGACCAACATTCTCTGTATCGAGCCGAAGGGCGGTCTCAAGATCCTGCATTTCACGGTAAATCCAACCCAGCGTATTGGGGATTCGCGGAAGCCAGTAGCGCTCGCCGTTCAATTCGGCGAGCCTTCGCCCCTCTTCCAGCGCCGCCAATGCTTCCGACAAACGCCCCTGATTGCCCAGCGCCATCCCGCGAAAGAATAGATTGGAAACGATGTGGAAGATGGTGCCGAGTTCCCGCGCTTTTTCCAGGGCCCAGCCGGACGCACGCTCGGCTTCGCCAAAATCCAGTCGCCAGGTGTGAAGAGAACCCAGGTTGGTGACGGCATCCAGCAGTGCGAATTGGATGCCCTTTCCCCGCAGCACAGGAATCGCTCGTTGAAAATATTGTTCCGCCGCGTCAAGATCACCGGCGCAGAGCCGATCGCAGGCCAAGCCGACTTCGGCAGAAGCTATGCCTAGGCTGAACCCGGCGGCGCGGGCAATATCCAGAGCGCGATTAGCCCACTGACGCGCTTCGACCATCCGATGCGCGTAATAAAGCGCCGCCCCCGCTCCGCAGATGGCATCGATCTGCCCCTCCTTGTTTCCCAATTCGACAGCCGCTTTCTCGGCCAATGCGTAATCCTCGATCGCCTCATCAAACTGAGAGAGCGCCAGGTGCAGCCGGGCAAGTTCGAAGGCCACAGCCAGCACGCGGGAGGAGCGCTCCGCGCCGCGCAGCTTGTCCGCATTGGCGATGGCCCGGCGCGCGAGAGAGATGGCTTCGTGATTTGCGAAAATGCGGGCCGAGTTGCGCGAAGCCAGCAGGAAGTAATCCGAAGCGCGCGCGAAGTCCCGCGCCGCCTCAAATAGAAATGCAAGCGTAGAAGCTATTTCTCCGCTGCGCTCCCCGTAGAACGATTGCAATGTTCCGGCCACAGCCGCGCTCAGGGAGGTTCTGCGGGATGGCGCGAGCGCGGTGTACAAAGCATTTTGGTAGAGAGCGTGGACGAAGACACATCGTAACGTCAATTGGGAATCGGGAAATTCATGTTCCCCGATCCTGCGGACGAAAAGATGAACGCGTTCCAGAACTTCAAGTTGTTCCTCGACTTCGGCGACATCCATCTCCAGGGCTCGTGCCACAACCCCTGAATCAAACTCCAAGCCCTGCACGCTGGCCACTGAGAGCAACCTGCGTTGGCCATCGCTGAGCTGATCGATTTTTCGCTGAATCATGCTGCGGACGGATTCGGGCAATTCGTGCTCGATCTTGGGAACCGACTCGGCCAACGACCAGTGTCCGTGCTCGCCTTGGGCGATCACTCCACGATTCCCCAGGTATCGGATCAAATCCACCATGAAGAGCGGGCTCCCTTCGGTTTTGGCATGGATGAGCGAGGCGAATTCCGGTGGAAATCGATGCTCTGGGAACTCCTGGGCGAGGTAAAGCTCAACATCCGCGGAGGTCAGAAAAGGAACAGCCACGTCGCGGCATACGCCGCGCTCCTGAAGCACGAGCTTGGCTTCGGCAAAGGGGTGCTTGGCCAGCAGCAAGTCGGAAGGGCGGTACGTGGCGATGATTAGCATTCGTAATGAACCCAGCTTGCCGCCGATATAGGCCAGCAGGTCGATCGTCGAAACGTCAGCCCAGTGCAAATCGTCCAGGAACCATGCCAGCGGCCGGATTCGCGAGGCCTCTTGTAAAAACGCGCTCAACTCGCGCTTCAAGCGCTCCTGGGAGGCCGCCTTCGCTTCCTCCATCACCCGGGAGGCCGAGGAATCGTTCGCCGCGAGCGGCGCAACCTGGACGTACCAAGTTGGCGCCACCCGCTTGAGGACGCCGGCCATGGAAACGCTGCTTTCTCCGTGAAGAAGACTTTCAATCGCCTCCAAAATCGGCAAGTACGCTTCTGTGCCGGCCAGGCGCTCAGAACATTTCCCGCGCCCGATGCTGCAATTCCGCCCGTTCGCCCCAAGGACAGCGAGGAAATCCTCAGCTAAGGTCGTCTTCCCGATTCCGGGCTCCCCTCCGATACACATCAGCAGGCCGTGGCCCGACTCGGCAGAGTCAAAAGCAGCGCGTAGTTCCGCAAGCTCGCGCTTGCGGCCTACCGTGTGGCGCTTGACCGGAATAACCCCGCGGCTCCGTTCGCTGCCGACGTGAGGTCCCGCGAGTCCCCGGAGTGCAGACTCTACTTCCGGCGCAGTGGGCCGAAGACGAGGATCTTTCTCGAGCAACCGGAGGATCAAGGCGTCGAGAACCGCGGGAACGTCGGTGTTCAGGCGCGAGGGAGGAAGCGGTGTTTGCGACAAAATCGCGTGCAATACGCCAATCTGCGAATCGGCGGGAAACGGGTGCTGGCCTGTGCTCAACTCGTACAGGACAATCCCAAGAGAGAAGATGTCCGTAGCGCTGTTCGCTTCCTCCCCGCGCGCCTGTTCCGGCGACATGTACGGCACGGTCCCCAAAATGGTTCCCACCTCGGTATTGTTCGCGGCCGTCGCAAGCGTCGGCGAGAAGCCGGTCGGAACAAGGCGAGCCAGCCCGAAATCGAGTAACTTAACGTATCCGTCATCGCGGACCATGATGTTATCGGGCTTGATGTCGCGATGAACGATCCCGGCCGCATGCGCTACCGCCAGCGCCTTGGCTACTTGCTCACCGATGCGCGCGAGCAATTCCAGGTCTGCGCCCTGCCCGATCATGTTCCGAAGTGTGCACCCCATGATGAACTCCATCACGATGAACCGGTTCGTTCCAATCTCACCGATTTCGTGAATGGTCACGATGTTGGGGTGGTTCAGCGCGGAAGCCGCGCGCGCCTCCCGGACGAATCGCTCAACCGCAGTGGAGTCGCCCACGATTCGTTCTGGCAGAAGCTTCAGCGCTACGCGGCGCCCGAGGTGGGAGTCTTCTGCTTCATACACTTCGCCCATGCCGCCGGCGCCGATTTTCGCGACGATACGATAGTGGCCGAGCGCTTGGCCAATCATAGGGGACCTTCTGGTCGCGTATCTTAGGCTGGCGAATTAAGCAAGTCAACACGCGCAGGCAGCAGCAACTGGCTCACTTCTCTTGGAAGGTCGCTTGATTCTTACTCCCTTCGACGCGGTTGACG
>DATDGY010000086.1:0-12828 GCA_036521855.1 Candidatus Angelobacter sp. | reverse complement strand
CATTTTCAACGGCGACATCGACATCCCGGTGCTGACGCTGCACACGACCGGGGATGGATTGGTAGCCAATCAGAATGAAACCGCCTACCGGAACACGGTCCGTGAAGCCGACGAGGAGAGAAGACTTCGCCAGGTCTTCGTCCACCGCGCCGGACATTGCACGTTCACGCCGGCCGAAACTTTAGTTGCCCTGGGAAACTTGATCGAGCGCCTGGACAGCGGCCACTGGCCGGATTTGCACGCGGCGGATCTCAACGCGGAAGCCGGCGCGCTGGGCCCGCTCAACATCGTTCCGCCAGCCTTCATCCACTTTGAGCCGGCGCCGTTCCTGCGCCCCTTTGACGCCTTCATTGACCGACGTTGCGAACGTCACGGAGGCAATGAACAGGAGTGCTTTGTAGACCCGGATGGTGACGAATAGCCGCTAGAAACGCTTGAGCCGCAGATTCACGCAGATAGACGCAGATCAAGAAAGAGTTAGCCGCGAGTTAATGCACAAAAACGCGAATCCGTATCAAACTTGGACGACGCATGAATAGATGTTGAGTTGGCTGATGTGAACACGTCAGTTTTGCCAATTTTGAGATAATTCCGCAATCTTCACGTGATTCGCGGCTGATCCCTGATCTGCCTCTTCTGCGTTGATCTGCGGCCAGAAACTCGTTGGGCATGCCCGCAAAGGGTTAGGCACAGGCGTCGCTATCGGCCCTCTTTCCCGGCCGCTCCGGCGGCGGGCTTGTAGAAGCCTTCGCTTCCGAACCCGAAGACGCGGTTGGACCGCGCCCGATAATTCTCCCAGGCGATGGCCGCGCCGAGTTCCACCAGTTGCGGCGTAGAAAAGCGTTTCTGCAGGCGCTGGCGCAGTTCGGGAGTCACCCGCGCCGGCGTGGCCGTAATGGCGTCAGCAAACTCGAGCACCAGTTTTTCGTCGGCATCGAACAAGTCGCTGTCCGAGTAACTGTTCAAGTTGCGGATCTGCTCATCGCTGATGCCAACCGCCCTGCCTCCGGCAGAGTTGATGTCAATTCAAAAGGGGCACTCGATTTGTTTGGCAGCGCGAATCTGGCCGAGTCTTTTTAGTTTGGCGGAAACCAGGTTGGTCTTATCGAGCGCCTGGCCGTATTGCGCGTAGGGAACCAGCACGCCGGGATGCGTGGCCATGGTCGCAAGAGGCGCGATGTCCCGGCCCAGGCGCTTTCGGGCCATCCGGCGGATTACCGCAACTTTGAGTCGGGTAAACATGTTGAGCTCTCGTCGTGCTTAGTCCGGGCTCAGCGGAGAACGCCCATCTTCTCCATGGGCCAGTATCCGAAGACCGCCTTGCCGTAAATGTAGCTGCGGGCAACCGGGCCGAATTCGCGGCTGTCATTGGACATGGAGCGGTGATCGCCGAGCACGAAGTACGCGTTGGCCGGAACCACCGTCTCAGGATATGACCTTGTATCCATGAACTCCTGGGGAACGTAGGCTTCTTCCACCGGCTTGCCGTTCAGATAAACGTGTCCGAAAGCGATGCGCACGCGGTCGCCGGGCAGACCTATGACTCTCTTGATAAAGCTCTTGCGCTGATCGCGAGGATAGCGAAACACGATGATGTCGCCGTGGCCGATGCTCTCCCAGCGGTAAACCAGTTTGTTGATGACAATGCGTTCCTGGTCTTCCAGGCCCGGTTCCATACTGCCGCCTTCGACTTTCACCGGCTGGTATACGAAAAAGATGATGAAGAAGGAAACCAAGGCGGCAAAGAACAGGTCGAGAAGCCATGAGTGCAGCACGCGCAGGGCGCCGGTAGGCCGGGCTGCCGGCGCCGGAACCGCTGGGGCCGGCAAATTCTCCTGGTCAGGTGTGTTCAATGGGATTCCCCTCCAGCTTAGAATTATACTTTGCCGGGCCGCCGTTTTGCGCTATTTGCGGCGCGCCCGACGCATTGTAGAATACGGTACGTATGAAATATATTGCCGGTATTTTAGCTACCCTCTTTGCTGCGGTGATGATCCACGGCCAGTTGAGTTCACCTCCCGACGACGTGCCGGCCTTTCACGCTGCGCCACCGTCGAAAACCGCTGCCCTGCCCCCGGTGATGACCCAGGCGCAGCTTGCCCAGGCGGGATTCACAGCCCCGGCGCAAAAAGAGTCGTACAAGGCCGCAGCCAAGGATTCCGCGCTGATTTACCAGATGCCCTGCTACTGCCACTGCGACCGCACCCATGGCCACACCAGCCTGCACAGCTGCTTTGAAGGAACGCACGGCGCGAGTTGCAGCACGTGCATGGCGGAGGCGCTGTACACCTACCAGCAATCGAAAAAGGGCTGGTCGGCCAAAATGATACGAGATGGCATCATCCGCAACGATTTCAAGTTCCTTGACTTGCAAAACCCCCAGCCGGTGATGTAACTTTTGCACTGGTTTTGGTGCAGTTGACGCATCTTAAAATTATGCGTATAAAGGGCTGCACCCCTTACGCAGCCCTGCGCGTGGCGGGATAACAGACCTTTTCGATTTTCCACAGCCTCGCACGTGCAGCTATTCCGATTGTGGGCCGCAAGGACACAATAGAATGAAGAAAAAAGTGGCAGGAAACGTTAAACGTTCGGCTGCCAAACCAAAGAAAACAAAAGCGATCATGGATCGGAAGACGATGTCTGCGAAGAAATCATCCACGCCGCAGCAAAAGCCCACTTTCAAAGAGGACCCGGTTTTTACACAGGCTGTGCAAAATTATGAAGCCGGACTCCGGGCTATGCAGGAACGAAAATTCGAAAAAGCCAAAGGTTTGCTGGAAAAGATCATCGCCAACGGACCCAGGGAACTTGCCGACCGGGCCCGTCTCCATCTCATCAACTGCAACCAGCAGCTGAGCGAAGCGTCATCCAGCTTCAAGACCCACGAAGAGCATTTTGACTATGCGGTCTCGCTGATGAACGCCGGCCAATATGACCAGTCGCGCGTCCACTTGGAAAAGATCCTGAAACAGAATCCCAAGGCTGATTTTGCTTACTATGGCATGGCCATCGTGGAGTGTCTCACCGCCCAGGTGGAAAGCTCTTTGAAGAACCTGGGTGAAGCCATCCGCCTGAACCCGCAGAACCGGTTTCAGGCGCGCAACGACTCTGATTTCCAGAACATGGCGGATGATCCCCGTTTCACGGAATTGCTCTACCCTGAGCCGACCGATCCCCCACCCTCGACTTCCGAAACCAAGAGGCGCTGACGTTTTAGTGATGTCGCCGAATTCCGATCCTCAACGCAGCGGTACCAGCCAGGGATTTCGCGTATTGGCGATCGGTGGCGGCACCGGGCTGTCCACGATTCTGAAGGGACTCAAACGTTACACCATCGCGGCCGGCGAGCTGCCGCCCGAGAGCGCTTACATTTCCGAACTCACCGCGGTGGTCACAGTGAGTGATGACGGAGGCTCCAGCGGACGCCTGCGCCGGGAGCTGAACATACTGCCCCCGGGCGACGTCCGCAACTGCCTGGTGGCGGTAGCCGCCGATGAAAACCTGATTTCCAAATTGTTTCAACATCGCTTTTCCAGCTCCGGCGATCTGGAAGGCCACAACTTCGGCAATCTCTTCCTGGCTGCGCTTACTGCCATGACCGGCGATTTCGCTGTGGCCGTCAAGAAGGCATCGGAGATTCTGGCTACGCGCGGGCACATCCTGCCCGCCACCACCGCCCACGTGCAGTTGGAAGCGGTGATGGATGACGGCTCCCACGTAGTGGGCGAGACCAAGATCACCGCCAGTGAAAAACGCATTACCGAGCTGATGACCGTCCCCAAGGACCCCCTGCCCCTGCCCCAGACTCTCCAGGCCATCGCTCACGCCGACCTGATTACGATGGGGCCAGGATCGCTCTTCACCAGCCTGCTCCCTAACCTGCTCGTGCGCGGCGTGTCGGAAGCCATCGTCAGCTCGCGCGCCGTGAAGGTGTTTATCTGCAACCTCATGACCCAGGCCAATGAAAGCCTGCACATGACGGCGTCAGACCATATCCAGGCCATCTACAAGCACTCCGGCCACAGGATTTTTGATTATGCGCTGGTCAATTCGGCGCCGGTCTCGCCCCGGATGAAGGACCAATATGCCGGAGAACAGGCGGAGCAGGTGGCTTGCGACGTGGCCGCCATCGAGAAGCTGGGCGTGCGCTGCGTGACCGGAGACTTTGTGGAAGAAAACCATTTCGCCCGCCACGCCACCGACCGCCTCTGCCAGGGGCTCATGGAGATTCTGCGGACTCGCGCATCCGCATGTCGCTCACTGCCCGCAGGGGTTTAAGATGATCTCTTCATGGGCAAGCCGCACATAGCCGTACCCGGAGGGTTCGCCGTGGTCATTATGGCGGCCGGCCAGGGCACGCGGCTGAAATCCAAACGGGCCAAGGTGCTTCACGAAATCGGTGGCCGGAGTCTCCTGGCGCACGTGATCGCCGCGGCAGGCAAGGTGGTTCCTGAGCGTGACATCTACATCGTCATCGGTCACCAGGCGGATCGCGTGCGCGAGGCCGTGCAGGCGACCGGCGTGCAGTTCGTGCTGCAGGCTGACCAGCGCGGCACCGGACACGCCGTCATGTGCGCCCGCGGGCAGGTCCGGGCTTACGAAAACATCATGGTGCTTTCCGGTGATGTGCCGCTGATTCGCCCCGAGACCATCGCCCGGGTGCGCGACTTTCACCTGGCCAGAAAAGCGGCTATGACCATCCTCACGGCGGAGCCGACCGATCCCGCCGGCTATGGCCGGGTGCTGGGCGAAGGCTCGGGCAGCCACCGGGTGAAGGCCATCGTCGAGCAGAAGGCGCTCAAGAAAAATCAGGAAAAGTTTCGCGAGATCAACACCGGAATCTATGCGTTCGCCACCAGGCCGCTGTTCGCCCACATTGACCGGCTGCGTACCGACAATGTGCACGGCGAGTTTTACCTCACGGACATGGCCGCGCTGCTGGTGCGCGCCAAAGCCAAAGTCGTGGCGGTAAAGGCCGATGAGCCTAGGGAAGTGCTGGGCGCCAATACCCTGAGCGAACTCTCCGCGCTCGACGCCGCGTTACGCGTCCGCAAATGCTGCGAGCTGATGGCGGCGGGCGTGACCATCTACCGGCCGGAAACCTGCGTCATCGATTGCGACGTCGAGATCGCCGCCGACACCATCCTCGAGCCCTTCGTGCAGATTCTTGGTAAAACCAAGATCGGTTCCGACTGCCGCATCCGGTCGTTCAGCGTGATCAGCGATTCGCAAATTGCGGATGGGGTCCTCATCCGTCCCGGCTGCATCATCGATCAATCCCAGGTCGGCAGCGGGGCGCTGTTGGGGCCGTATTCCCACCTGCGTCCGGGAAGCGAGATCGGCGAGGGCGCCCACGTGGGCAATTTCGTGGAAACCAAGAAGGCCCGCCTGGGCCGCGGCGCCAAGGCCAACCACCTGACCTACCTGGGCGACGCCGAGATCGGCGCCGGAGTCAACATCGGCGCCGGCACCATTACCTGCAACTACGATGGCGAGAAGAAACACGTGACGGTGATTGAAGACGGCGCTTTCATCGGCAGCGATTCCACGCTGGTGGCCCCGGTGCGCATCGGCCAGGACGCCTACGTTGCTGCCGGATCAACAATTACTGCGGATGTTCCCGCTGACGCGCTGGCTCTCGGCCGCGCCCGCCAGTCCGTCAAAGAAGGCTGGGCCAAGCAGAGAAGAACGCGAAAAGCGGCTGGGAAGTGAGCGAGTGTTGGCGAGTTCCTTGTCGGATCGGCCATCTCCACCCTGGACTTCCTGAGCGCAGCGCCTGAAGACTGCATCCCGCATTCGAGTGATGGGCGCGGAGTCGAAGGATCCCGAGAATATTTCGGGCGTAGATGCGGCGCCAAGGCGTTCTCACGAAACTGCATCAAGCGAATTCCCTGAATCAACATGGCGAGGACACAACCTCGGGATCCTTCGACTCGCTCTTACTCGTTCCTCGCTTGGGCTCGCTCAGGAAGCCCAGGTGTAGGGCGAGTAAGACTCAGTGGCGGCGGCATCAGTGTGGTTTCAATCATCGGGTAGCGCGAGATGGTTTCGCCAATCATGTGCAGCACGGATGGTGCAGGTCATGGTAGGGCGGGCGGCTGGGCAAGGCAACGTTTAACCGGATTACAACACGCACCGCGATAACCCGCCTTTCCAGTTGTGCATCCATGTCAAGGGAGTTGGCGATCTCCAAGACGAGAAAACTCCTCCAGACACTTCGAACAACGACATTCACACAACTTCCGGTTCGTCGAACCAGCAACTTTGGTTTGCATCACTTTCAACAAGGAGAGGAAATCATGGCCAACATTACTCGCCGAAGCCCTTTTGGTGAGCTGCCTACACTACAGGACCGGCTGAGTCAGCTTCTTAGCCAGCCCTTTGCCCCGCTGGGCCGTTTCGCCGAGCAAGCGCTCACCGCCGGCAGCTTTGTTCCTGCCGTCGACATCTTTGAGGACGAGCACAACATCATTCTCACCGCGGAGGTGCCAGGCGTGGATGAGAAGGATCTCAACATCAGCCTGGAGAATGGCGTCCTCACGATCAGCGGCGAGCGCAAGATGGAGAATGAGGAAAAGCAGGATAACTTTCACAGGATCGAACGCAGCTACGGGCGTTTCACGCGGTCCTTTACACTCCCGCCCACGGTGGATCCCGACAACGTCAAAGCGGACTTCTCGAACGGCGTTCTCAAGATCACGCTGGCCAAACGTGAAGAGGCAAAACCCAAGCAGATCAAGATCGAAGCCGGAAAGCCGGCGCCGGTAAAGCCTGGAAAAGCTGCCTAGCCATGTCTAAACGAGAGCGGCTGGAGACTCTGTCCAGCCGCTTTAAACTCGTGCTGTCACTTTAAAGTGAGTTCATTTACCTGGGCTGTCCGTTCGGCTGCGGCTGAGCGCTGCCTTCGGGCGGACTGATCGCCGAGAGCTCTTTCAATATACCTTGCTCCTGCTCTGAGAAAGTGCTCTTGAACCGTTCTGAATTCATTACCTGCTCTCGTTCCTGAGGATTCATTTGGCGCAGGTGGCGCAGGGCCTTGTGGACCATCACTTGGCGGTCTTGAGGCAGGGTCTGCAAAGTCTCATTGGATTTGCGAATCTGCTGGCGCTGTTCCGGCGACAGGCTGGCCATGAACTGCATGCGATTCAGAATACGGTCTTGCTGCTGCGGAGGCAGGCTGTTGAACTTGTGCAACCGTTCCTTAATCTCCGCCTGACGTTGCGGAGACAATCTCTTGAAACTGGGATCGTTTTCCAGCAGCTTCTGCTGCTGATCGGGAGGAAGGTTCTTGTGCGCATTCAGCCATTCGCCCATCTTCGGGCCGGGTTGTTGCCCGCCCTTGTTTTGCGGGTTCGCATTCTTGGGCTGATTGCCCTGGGCAGGCGGATGGAAGTGCTCAGCCGGCTTCTGTGCGAGCACAGAGAAGCTGAGCAGCCCGGAAACTAATGTGATTCCGAATCGCTTGACCCAGGTCACGAATCGTGCTCCCCCAAGCACAATCATTCTTCTGTAACATCGTCAACATCGGAGACATCGTCCGACGGACCGCCGCTCATTTCGTCGATCAGGTCGGTATTCACCAGCACGTCATGATTCCGATCTAAAGCCTCCACATCGGCGACCGCCTGTGAGGGCTGTTCCGCCGGCGGGCGCAGGACAGTATAAACAGCGCCTCCGGCAACCAGCACCGTGGCCAGGGATACGGCCATGGCCGGACGGCGCATCCAACTCAAGATGCTCGATCTGGCAGGGGCCTTCTCCCGTTCCTCTTTCACATGCGCCCGCATGCGGGTAAGAAAGTAGGGAGAAGGCTCCGGAGCCTCCCATTCATCCAACAGGCTCATGGTCTTGCGCAGAGAGTCCAGCTCCTCGGTGCAAGCCTGGCACTGGCGGACATGTGCCGAAAGCGAGGGGTCGGCCTGACCCTCGTCCAGCAACTCGATCAAATTTTCCCGAACTTCATGGCAGTTCATACAAAATCCTTCAACCGCTCCCGCAACGCTTCATAGGCGCGAAAGAGCAGAGACTTAGTGGCTGATTCGCTTAACTTCAAGACCGCGGCGATCTCGCGGTAATCCATTCCCTGGTACTTGTGCATCAGGACTGCGGCGCGCTGTTTTTCCGGAAGCGCCATCACTTGTTTCTTAATGGCCGCCAGCCGCTCCCGCTGCAGAATCTGTTGTTCCACATTCAGCGAAGGATCGGCTACATCGGGCGTGGTCCCTGTTTCCTCGTCCGGCTCATCCAGACTGACCACCCGGCCGCTGCGCTCGACTTTGTGGTCGCGCGCGTGGTTCACCGCCAGGTTGGTGGCGATGCGGTACAGCCAGGTCGTAAACTTAGCCTCCGCCGCGTAGCTCTTGCGCGAGCGGTAGACGCGCAAGAAAACCTCCTGCGCCAGTTCTTCCGCAAGCGCCTGATTCCGGCACATGCGGTACATAAAGGCAATCATCGCCCGATGAAACTTTTGGACGAGATACTCGTACGCCGCGTCGTCATCCGAGCCGGCACGGAGCATTACCTCTGCATCGCTCAGTGAATCGTAAAGCATCTGGCCTGCTGCCATCTCCGCAATACCCTGCATTCTGCCGGTAGCTGTGGGCATGAAAAAACCCAATTTTAAGGCCGCGGTGCTCACATCCCCTTGAACCCCTTTTCCGTCAAAAAGTTGCTGGGTCAAAAGGAGGTAGCAGGACCCCCGACAAAGAGTGTATTCCAAGCCGCGGGTTCTGTGTACCGGGCAAGTTTTTCTCTCAGTGACGGGTAGCGGAGGGTGCTTTTCTGCTAAAATGACGCTTACCCACTGTAGGTTCGGCAAGCGCAGTGGGCGCTTAACTCAGCGGTAGAGTGCCATCTTCACACGGTGGAAGTCATAGGTTCGAATCCTATAGCGCCCACCATCCCCGATTTTCCAGCATCTACGCTCAATCTGGACCTTGGCAGAACGGGAATGAGGCAGGTTTTTGGTTACACAACAAGCGCTGGTTCGTGGTAATATTGCGGAGTCTTCAGGTTGCCGCCCGTTCCGGTGCGGCTGGCTCGCGCAGACTAAGGCGCTGACAAAACAGAAGATTTCTCGACCAATTTCGGCCGGAGCCGACCTAGACCTTTGCTGAACCGCAAGTTCAGCGGAAGGTTCCGCGTTGCGGAAGTCCGGCGCAGACGAGAGCTCACAGGTTTATTTCAATGAATGAAGCACCCAACCAGCCGCATGGCCCGGGCAACCGGAAGCAGCGGCGTCGCAAGCGTACTTTCGGCCATCAGGCACAAAACGGACAAAACCAGGCCCGGCAGGGCGGCGGCGGCCAGAACCGGCGCAACAACCGCAATAACCGCGGACAGAGGCGCAATGCCCCATTTGTCGGGCCCATGGATCACAGCTACCGCAACCAGAACGGGGGAAGCCAGGGGGGACGCTTCAACGGCGGCTCGGCAGGCGAACTGGAACCCCTGCCCCAGCGTGAAGATGCTCCCACCCGCATCTTCGCCCTGATCGACGACCTGTTCTTCCTGGCCAAGATCCAGGAAGTCTCCCGCAAGCTGAACGTCAAGGTGGAGTTCATCAAGAGCGAAAAGGACATCGGTGAAAAGGCAGGGCCGGAAGAGGCCGAAGATAAGCCGTCACTGATCATCGTGGACCTGAACATCAACAGCGTCAAACCTTTGCCCACGATCGCCAAGCTTCGCTCCAAGTTCAAAAAGTCCACGTCGATTGTTGGCTTTGTTTCCCATGTCCAGGGTGATCTTAAAATGAAAGCCCAGGAAGCCGGTTGCGACGTGGTCATGCCACGCTCGGCTTTTTCGCAGAATCTGCCCAACATCCTGCGCCGTCATGGCGCGGACGACGTGCCGGAAGAGAACTTCAACAAAGCTTAGATTTTCCGGGGGACCGAGCGGCGCCCGCGGCTTTGAGCCGGCCTTCATAAGGCAGCTCACCGCGGGCCTGAAGACCTGCTCACCCTCAACTCGCTCTCGTCCGGCTTGCCAGGATTTTTGCATTCTTTTAATATTCCCCGTATTTTGCTTGCAGCAGGTTTGTCCACCATGGATTACACCGGTAAAATTTTGGACATCGTGTCACCGGAAGGCCCCGGCGGCGTCAAGACCATGCTGCTGTTTCAGGTGTATGACTGGCACTTCTATTACGATCAAGCTTGTCTGCTCCGGACTGAAACAACTTGCAAGTGAAGGCCTGCCCCAGCCCTATCTTTTATCGAACCACTCCCAACCCATGATCGAGCTTATGGCGCCACTCGATTCCGGTGTCGTACTTTGCCGCTTGCAGTGCTCTAGGTTCTAGCGTAGCTTTTCCCGATAAACGTCGATGGATGGTGCACGCAAGAGAAAGAGCAGGAATGCCATGCGGTTCATAGCACGTCTCGCAATCGTTCCATTATTTTTATTCATCTGCGGATGCGGGTCAGGCAGTAATCAGGTGGGCCCGGACTTGACCCTGACTTCCGGCAACTGGCAAGTCAATATGATATCGACCACGAACCTTGGCGCCGTCGGTAGCGGTGGCATGAGCCTGAGCCAAACCGGCACGAGCGTCTCGGGGATCATGCACCTGGTGTCCCCGCCGTGTTTCACACCTCTCAGCGGCATCAACGTCAACGCGACGGTCAACGGCCCAACCTTGCAGTTGACTGCAAGCACGGCGACTGGGCAGACGATATCGGTAACCGCGACCGGCTCTGCCACATCGTTGACCGGGAGTTACACCTTGGGGGGAACCAATTGCCCTCAGGACCAGGGAGCATTCACGGCCATCCTGGTGCCGTCTGCGACCGGGAGCTGGCACGGGACTTTGACCTCCACCGCTGGCGGACCGGCCACGCAAGTAACCGCCATGCTGACCCAGTCCGGCCCGGACGCTCAGGGATTCTTTTCTGTCTCCGGCACCGTGACCCTCAGCGGCTCTTGCCTATCTTCGGGAACCGTCGGTGGCTTGGCAATCGGAGCAGGCTATGCATTGATCGTGACCCCGCCCAGCGGAGAACCGGTTGCGATTTCTGGTGCCATGACCGATCCGGCTACAGCCAATGCGTTTTCGGGCTTCTATAGCTCGATTGCTAGCACCTGTACCGACAGCGGAACCGCCAGCCTGACCAGACCCTAGCTGTCGCGCTGCTGCCGCGGAACGCACTCCTGGCCGCGAAGGATTGCGCGTGCGGCGGTGTCGCCGGCGTCCGTTATAATCGATCCATTCCCATGAAGGCCTACGTCACCGTGATGCTGAAGACCACCGTGCTCGATCCTCAGGGCAAGACCATCCACGGCGCCCTCAAGAAGATGGGGTACAAGGGCGTGGATGGTGTCCGCCAGGGCAAGTTCTTTGAGCTGGCCCTGGACGGCCTGGACAAAGCTGCGGCCAAAGCCGAGGTCGAACGCATCGCCCGAGAGGTTTTGACCAACCCCGTCATCGAAGAGTTCAGCTACCGGCTGGAAGATTGACACAGGTCGGCAGCCCTGCGCCGGGCGGAGCCAGTGCAGCAAAAAGGTGTTCTGGTCCTCCCATGATCCAGAACGGTTCCAAGGCTGCTGTGTCGCGAGCGCGGGTGGAAGAGCGGCCATTTATGGCCGCGAAAGCATGCCTTTTTTGAATGAGAGGGCTTTTAAGCCCTGGCGGAGGGACGCCGTGGGCTGCACCAGTTGTGGAAAAATGATCTAGCCTCCTCAATGATCTAGCGTCCCAAGGTTCCGATCCTCCGGGTCCCTCTACCGCGGCTACAATATCGGCATCTCATGTACTCTTGGAGGGACCCCATGGACCCACTCTCAGGACTTTTAGGCTCCCGTCGCAACGAGGACATTGCCCTGGACATGATGAAATTCATCGCTGCCACCACCGGCTACGGCAAGACCAGCGGCCCGGCGGGAGCGGGCTTCCAGGGCGGCTCGGACAGCAAATCCGAGGACTATGCCGGCCACCTGCTGGAACTGTATACTCGGTGTCTGAATACAGTGAACGGCAAGAAATAGGCCTTAAACGGGTTTGCCCATGGGTAGTATGTTCTAAAATAATCGATAGTAGTTTCCGAAGACTGCTCGTCCGTTGTGAACCTGCCGAATTACATCACGCTGTCGCGGATCGCGGCCGTCCCGCTGATCGTCTGGATCCTTACCACGTCATATTTCGGCGCCCCGGGAGATACCCGGCGCGTGGTGCTGGCCACCGGCATCTTCATCCTGGCTTCGATTACTGACGGCGTGGACGGCTACCTGGCCCGGCGCCGCGGACAGATCACCACCATGGGCATGCTGCTCGATCCCCTGGCCGACAAGCTCATGATCGCCGCGCTCTATGTCGCTCTGGCCCAGCTCATCCCTTCGATCGTGAGCGTCTGGGTGGTGATCGTCATTGTGGGCCGCGAGTTCTTGATCTCCGGCCTGCGCTCCATCGCCGCGTCCGAGGGCTTTACCATCGAAGCCAGCGAATTGGGCAAGTTCAAGATGGTCATCCAGATCGTCTCCGTGGTGGCCGCGATCCTGGCGCTGCGCTGGAATGAGTGGGTCTTTGGCGGGCGGGGCATCTATCTGGTGGTTCCGGTGCGGATCATCGCCTTCATGGCCATCTGGTTTACGGTGGCGGTATCCGTGATCTCCGCCGTGGATTACTTCTGGGGTTTCTGGAAGAAGATCGACAAGCGCGTAGAGCGCCGCCGCCGTCGTCCTTTTGTCCTGAGTCGGCGCAAGAAACGCGCTCTGCGGCAGGCCGCAGAAGCTGAGAATCCGGCGAAGGCGCATTAGCTCGAGGGTGGAGCAGGCCTTCAGGCCTGCGGTGAGCTGATTTAGAAATGCCGGCTTCAGCCGCGGAGGTCAAAC